>NZ_JAOUSE010000037.1:0-31902 GCF_025660415.1 Pallidibacillus thermolactis | reverse complement strand
CTGGACATGGAAAAGACCATGTCCAGCCTAAATAAGATAAGAATCTTAGAAAATGATGAGCAAAAAAAGACAAATCCCAACTCAAATGAAGCATTTGAGTTGGGGTTTGTCGACAGTCTGAAATTAGGGGCTGAAAATCAGCCCCTAATTTTTATCGATATAATTATTTTTCCATCGTAATCGGATACATCTTTTTACTTTTATAGAATTTTTCGGCGTTTTCTTTATTCAATTTGCTTCTAGAGATAAGGAAAATGAAGTAACTTAATACGCCAAACAAAATTGAAATAAACAATGCATGAAAAAGAGCAATGATTAAATTTAGATTCGTAAAGACGACGAAAGCTCCAGATATGACTTGCAAGGTAATTAAAATAAAGGCAGTAATCCAACCGTAGTATATAATCGGTTCATTCTTATAATTTTTTATAGCTACATACATGACATAAAAAATCCATAAAAATAAGAGCCCTGCAGCAATACGATGCCCCATTTGAATCCACTCATACATATTGTTTGGTAATGACAAAATTCCACTTTGACAAAGCGGCCAACTGTTACATACCATGCTTGATTCTGTATGCCTAACTAATGCCCCTGTGTAAATTACAAAAAAACTGAATAACGCAATTCCTACGGTATGTAATGTCATTCGTTTGTCAATGACAAGTGTTTCAGCATTAAACTTTTTGTCAATTTCAAATACAAGTAAAGTCAGAAGAAAAACAGCAGCAAAAGAAATTAAGGAAACACCAAAATGAATAGCCAATATGAAGTCAGATTGGCGCCATATAACATTTGCTGCTCCTATTAAACTTTGTATCATAATAAAGCCAACGGCAGTAATTGATAAAAATTTTGTTTCCCTTATATAGCCAATATATTTCCAACAGGCGAAGGCAAAAATAGTAACAATAAGGGCAACAATACCTGTTACTACACGATGAGAAAGTTCAATCATCGTTTCGACAGTTAAATGAGTCGGAATGAACTGTCCATGACATAATGGCCATGACGCGCCACAACCATCACCTGAGTCCGTTTTTGTTACTAACGCTCCTCCCAATAAAAGCAAAAGCATTCCGAGTGTAGAAAAAACGGCTAAAATTTTTAATTTTTTAAGCAACAGATTTCACCTACTTGATAAGGAATATGGTCAATATCAAAAAAATTAACAAAGAATAAATAATCCAAAAATAAAAACAATTCCTATATTTATATTTTTAGCTGAAATTGGTAAAGAAGTAAAATGATAAACTATGAATTTTCAAAAAGTCACAAAATTGTCAAAAAAATCATCGGATTCATCCACAAAAATCTACTATTTATGTTTAAATATAAAATATAAGCGTATTTATTTAAACGTTTACATTGTGAGTGGAAAGCTTATCCAAAATTACTAATATCAAATAATAGAAATCTTTAACAGAATCGTTTATAGTATAAATGAAAGGCTTTCCTTTGATGAAAGGAGGCACTATCTTGGAAAGTAAAGCAATTAATAAAGACATTCATCAAGGAAAAGAAGATTTGAATAATGAGGATGTAAAAACATCTGTCTTTAAAGACTTTTTGGCATTAATTAAAATTGGTATCATTAATTCAAATATTATCACTGCCATAACGGGGATGTGGCTAGCGTTATTCTACAATGGTTTGAACTTTTTACCATATTTAGATAAAGTAATTTTTGCCACTATTGGTGTTTGGTTAGTCATAGCAGGTTCCTGTGCATTAAATAATTATATTGATATTGACATTGACACAAAAATGAAACGGACACAAAAACGTCCAACCGTTACCGGGAACTTTACACCAACATTTGCACTGACCATTGGTCTTTCCTTTGTTACGATTGGTTTATTATTTCTTTTCACGACATCAGTAACGGCAGGATTAGTGGGTGCTTTCGGATCATTTGTATATGTTGTGCTATATTCAATGTGGACTAAACGAAAATACACCATTAATACAGTTGTTGGTGCGTTCTCTGGAGCAGTACCTCCATTAATTGGTTGGGCAGCCATTGATCCAGATTTACACACCGTAGCCTGGGTATTATTTATTATAATGTTTATTTGGCAAATTCCTCACTTTTTAGCATTAGCAATGAAAAAGACAGATGATTATCGAACTGCAGGTATTCCGATGTTACCCGTCGTATATGGCAATGAGATTACGAAAAGACAAACGTTGGTATGGGTTGCGTGTTTATTACCATTACCAATCTTTTTAGTCGATTTAGGAATTGTTTTTGTTGCATTAGCTACAATGTTGAATATTGGTTGGTTAGTGTTAGGTTTTGTAAACTATAAGAAAGATGATATGAAATGGGCAACTAAAATGTTTGTCTATTCATTAAATTATTTAACGATATTATTTGTAAGTATGGTTATTGCTACACTAATATAAGGTTATAAATTTTCATATTAGCACTATATGCACAGTGTTAATATGAAAATTTTTGCATTAAATTTTTGTAAAATTTTAAAGAAATAATATAATATAAAGAGTGGAAAAACTCTGCTGTTTATATTTTACTAAAAGGGGAGATTCACAATGAAAAAATGGTGCCTTTTTTTATCGCTACTTATCGTTGCACTCATTCTAACAGCATGTGGAGAACCTTTCTTATCAACGATGAAACCAGCGGGTGAAGTGGCAGAAAAACAATTTGATTTACTTCTTTTGAGTACTGGGATCATGGTTTTAGTTGTAGTGGTTGTTGTCATCATTTATTTAATTGTTCTCATTCGTTTTAGAAGAAAAAGAGTGGGAGAAGACAAAATTCCAAAACAAATTGAAGGGAGTCATAAATTAGAATTTATTTGGACTGTTATCCCGATCGTTTTGCTACTAATTTTAGCCGTCCCTACATTACTTCAAACCTTTGAATTAGGGAATGTTTCCGGGAAAGAGAAGGTAGACAAAGACGGGAATCGTGAAAATCTAGTCGTAAATGTGAGGGCAAACTTATATTGGTGGGAGTTTGAATATCCTGATTTAGGGATTGTTACTTCACAAGATTTAGTCGTACCGACAGATGAACGAGTATATTTTAACTTGATCGCTTCTGATGTAAAGCATTCATTCTGGGTGCCAGCAGCTGGCGGTAAGATGGATACGAATACAGATAATGAAAATTATTTCTACTTACAATTTGACTCAGAAAAGGCAGATGAAGCAGGAAATCTTTTCTATGGAAAATGTGCTGAACTTTGTGGTCCATCCCATGCGTATATGGACTTTAAAGTAAAAGCAGTTCCAAGATCAGAGTTTGATGAATGGGTAAAAGCTATGCAAAACTTTGAAGAAACTGAACCTACAACAGCAGTAGCACAACAAGGAAAAGAAATTTTTGAGAATAGCTGTATAGGATGTCATGCTGTTACACCTGACAATTCAACACCTGCCAATGCAAGAATTGCACCGAACTTAGCTGATTTTGGTAATCGAACAACGGTTGCTGGAATACTCCCTTACACAAAAGAAAACATCAAAAAGTGGATTCAAAATCCTGGAGATATAAAACCAGGCAACTTAATGTATGACTCTGAGAATTTCTCTGATGAAGAATTAGATGCTTTAGCTGAATATTTAATGAGTTTAAAAGCACAAAACTAATACGAAAGTTAAAGGGAGGTTTGTAGCTTGAGTAGTATTGCAGTCAAAAAGGGGTTTGCATCCACTGTATGGGAATATCTGACAACAGTGGATCATAAAAAGATTGCACATTTGTATTTGGGAGCGGGTGGTTTCTTCTTCTTGCTCGGTGGGATTGAAGCGATGTTCATCCGAATTCAGTTGATGAAACCACAAAACAATTTTGTAAACGAACAATTGTTTAATGAAATTATGACTATGCACGGAACAACAATGATCTTCTTAGCAGCAATGCCGTTATTATTTGCATTTATGAATGCTGTTGTACCATTGCAAATCGGTGCTCGAGATGTTGCCTTTCCTTTTTTAAATGCTTTAGGTTTTTGGCTCTTTTTCTGGGGAGGAATCTTTTTAAACTTATCTTGGTTTTTAGGTGGAGCACCTGATGCCGGTTGGACTTCCTATGCATCCTTATCATTGCGATCAGAAGGACATGGGATTGACTTTTATACATTAGGTATTCAAATTTCAGGTTTCGGAACATTAATGTCCGGTATTAACTTCCTGGCAACAATCATTACGATGCGTGCACCAGGAATGTCATTTATGAGGATGCCTTTATTTACATGGACAACTTTTATTGCATCATCACTAATCTTAATGGCATTTCCACCATTAACCATTAGTATATTTTTCTTAATGTTTGACAGGCTATTCGGATCTGCCTTTTTTGATGTAACAATGGGTGGTAACACAATCATTTGGGAACACTTTTTCTGGATATTTGGACATCCGGAAGTATACATTTTAATACTGCCAGCCTTTGGTATATTTTCTGAGATTATTCCAACATTCTCAAGAAAACGATTATTTGGGTATTCATCGATGGTATTTGCAACGATCTTAATCGGATTTTTAGGTTTTATGGTTTGGGCTCACCATATGTTTACAACTGGATTAGGAAATGTAGCAAATGCGATTTTCGCTGTTGCGACAATGGCAATTGCAGTGCCTACGGGTATTAAAATCTTTAACTGGTTGTTTACGATGTGGGGAGGAAGTATTAAAATATCTGTTCCGATGCTTTATGCTTTAGGTTTTATACCATCCTTTGTTATGGGTGGCGTTACAGGGGTTATGCAAGCAGCAGCTCCATTAGATTATCAGCTACATGATACATACTTTATTGTAGCTCATTTCCACTATGTTATTATCGGCGGAGTTGTTTTTGCTATTTTAGCTGCAACACATTTTTATTGGCCAAAAATGTTTGGGAAGATGTTAAGTGAAAAGTTAGGATATGTTACATTTGCGTTTTTCTTCGTTGGATTCCATATGACATTTTTCGTTCAGCATTTTCTAGGTTTAATGGGAATGCCGCGAAGAGTAGCAACATTTTTACCTAATCAAGGTTTTGATTTGTATAACTTCATTAGTTCCATGGGTGCATTTTTCATGGCAATCGGTGTCATTGTATTATTAGTCAATGTAGTTGTCACAAGCCTGAAAAAGGAACGGGTTGGCAATGATCCATGGCAAGACGGTCGTACAATGGAATGGGCTTTATCCTCACCACCGGTTTATTATAACTTTAAACAAATTCCGTTAGTTCGAGGTCAAGATACATGGTGGATTGAAAAAATGGAAGGTAAGGATGAATTAACACCGTCTGAACCACTTCAAGATATTCATATGCCAAACAATTCAATAATTCCATTCTTTATCGCTTTAGGATTATTTATCGCCGCATTTGGTGCGATGTATAATCCACTAAACTCTGTTGGAGATGGCCATCCAATGGGAACCGTTGTCTTAATCTTAGGTCTTGCCTTAATGTTTGGTTCTATGTTAGTTCGTTCTATCCGTGATGATTTAGGATACTACATTCCAAAAGAGGATATAGAGAATGATGCGAAAGGAGGAAAAGTCTCATGAATTTACTAGATCAAAAATTTACACCACAAACATGGCCGGAACATCCGGAAACAGCGACGCATGAAGGGAAAAATAAATTTATCGGATTTTGGCTTTTCCTTGCAGGTGAGACCGTATTGTTCGCATCACTTTTTGCAACATATCTAGCATTAAAAGACTCGGTTCCTAACTCGGAACATGCGTTGGCTGCCGATATTTACAGCTTAGAACTTGTATTTATCATGACGGCTATTCTATTAACGAGTTCACTAACAAGTGTATATGCGATTTATCATATGAGAAACTATAATTTTAAACAAATGCAATTATGGTTTTTCATTACGGTCTTGTTAGGCGCTTCCTTTTTAGCTCTAGAAATCTATGAATTTAATCATTATGTGCATCATTATAATTTTACGTTCTCTAGCAGTGCTTTCAGTAGTGCTTATTATACCCTAGTTGGTACCCATGGTGCCCACGTTTGCTTTGGATTAGGGTGGATATTAGCACTGATCTTTAGAAACCAAAAAAGAGGACTGAACTTATATAATGCACCGAAATATTACGTTGCAAGTCTTTACTGGCACTTTATCGATGTTGTTTGGGTCTTCATCTTTACAGTAGTTTATTTAATGGGAATTTTGGGGTGAAGCAAATGGAAAATAACAATATGAATAATCATGAATTAAAGGCTCAGTATGAATATCGAAAAAGAAAAAGCGCCGAAGGAATGAAGAACCAATTTATTAGCTTTATATTAATGATCTTTCTAACTTTAGTTGCTTTTTTAGCAGTAGGATACGACGGGTTTCCGAAAACCTTCGTTATACCTATTATCTTGCTTCTAGCTTGTGTGCAAGTTATTTTTCAACTGTATTACTTCATGCATGCAAGTGAAAAAGGACATGGAATGGTAATGCTTTTTATGTATTCAGCTATATTTGTAGCATTCATTACTGTCCTTTGCTTTATGACCATTATATGGTGGTAATTATTTAACGTATAGATGAAGGGGCTGTCCAAAAAAGTCTCACCCTAGCAAGAAAGGTGAGACAATAAATAGGGGCGAGCCCCTTAACTTACTATAAAAAATGAAAAAAATTCGATATGTATTTTTCAATTATTAAGGTTTAATGACTACTGGTTAAAAAGTCAAAATGATGTCAAATCTATTTGTTTCGAAAAGATAGAAAAGTAGATATAATTATTCATATAAAGGGGTGCCTTATGTTTTACCAACTTGAGCAGTTTGGCTTTCGTGCTTTGTGGAGTCCATATTTATTCATATTTATTGTATTAGTTATTGGGGGGTTTTTCTACTTAGCGATAAAGAAACGTCATTTGTTTGAAGGGAACGAACCATTAACGAAAAAACAAGCAATATTATTTATCACGACAGCATTTCTTGTATACGTTTTAAAAGGTTCACCGATGGACTTGTTAAGTCATTTAATGTTTACGTTCCATATGATTCAAATGGCTTTTTTATTTCTGCTTGTTCCGCAACTATTGATTGCAAGTATTCCGGTTTGGATGTGGAAGAAACTCCTCACCTTACCTGTGATTAAACAGGCCTTTCGATTTTTTACAAAACCAATTATAGCGCTCGTCTTATTTAATGGTTTGTTCTCGTTTTATCATATTCCATTCATTTTTGATTTAGTCAAAACAAATTTCTGGTACCATAGTATCTATACGATTATATTATTTATTTTCGCCTTATTTATGTGGTGGCCATTATTAAATAAAGTGGAGAAAGCAAAGCTGCACGGCTTATGGAAGGTCGGTTATTTGTTTGCCAATAGTGTATTAATTACACCTGCATGTGCTTTAATAATTTTTAATAATCAACCCTTGTATGAAACATATACGAGTCTCCAAAGTTGGATCAATTCATTAACTTTATGTGTCCCACCGTCTGTTATGGCAGATTTGCAATTATCGGGACCAGAAATGTTTAGCTTTATGCCACCAATATATGATCAGCAAACAGGTGGTGTATTAATGAAAGTTTTACAGGAATTTATATATGGGGGAATTCTTTACCGGATATTACGTGAATGGTATCAAAAAGAAAAAGATGAGCCGATGCCAGTTCAGTTCCAAGATTATAGAAATATTAAATCATAGAAAATTTTATCTTACTGTTACATTTTAAAAAACTTACATAATGAGGGAAACAAATGGAAAAATTTTATTTCTGGCCAACATTGAGTACTTCTTTTATTGTCATTAGTGCAATTTTTGTTGCGATTGGTTGGTATTTTATAAAGCAAAAAAATATTAAGACACATAAAAGAATGATGCTATCTGCTGCTGTTTTTGCTGTATTATTTCTTACGATCTATTTAACTCGCACTATTTTTTACGGGAATACATCCTTTGGTGGTCCAGACAGCTTAAAACCGTTTTACCATACGTTTTTAATTTTTCATATTATACTAGCAACTGTTGGTGGTGTATTAGGACTTCGCACAATCTATTTAGGTTTAAAAGATTTATTGGTTAAGCACCGTAAATTAGGACCGGTTACAAGCATAGTATGGTTTTTTACCGCAATAACCGGAGTAGTTGTTTATATCTTGCTCTATGTTCTCTATCCAGGTGGCGAGACAACGTCTATGATAAAAGCAATATTTGGATTTTAATAAAGGCTGTTCATAAAAGGAAATCCTTCTATGAACAGCCTTAACTTTTTCGTACATTATTTTGCGAAAGTGAATGAGCTTCTGTCAACAATGAATTATTATTCCTCTACTTCTACTTCCTCTTTTTTAGCTAACGGTTTTATCTCAGTGTACAATGTGTCTAAAATTTTTTTACATTGACTAACGAGAGCCTTCGGAAAGTTCTCATCTTCTCCGTACTCAATGCCGTGTGGATAATAATGTTTACCTAAAATTGGAACTTTTAATTGGATTGTTGCATCCTGAGCACCTACATCCCCTTCGATGGCTTCGCCTTGAACTCTTAAATAGTAAACGTGTTCATGAAGAACGATTTTCCGATCATATGTAACTCTTTCATAATCCCATGTGCCAGCACGAATTAAACCATATTGTGGGAGTATATCATCTAACGTATTTAAATCTAAAATTAAAGATTCAATCCCGGTGTTTTCAATGTACATGATTTCCCCTCCAACTATATTTTCAAATGTCTCTATGAATTAATAATAGATGAAATTCGCCTATATTTCAACGAATAAACGGAATTTTCTTTTGATTATATAAATTCTAATTTTTAAAAAGAAAATATGTGGTACTTTTTCAAAGTGTTCTTTTACATATTCATATTTAATAAAGAAAAATTAAATGTTATAATGGAGTGAAAGAATTGTTAGGAGTATTCTATATCAACATATACAAAACAAGATCTTGTATATCTGTCAAATAAACGTTTAGAATACATTCTATTTATTAACGTTTTCTCATATATTTTTAATAGAAAAATCGAAGATACAGAAAGGAGGGGTTCCTCTGAAAAGCTTATTTCGCATTCTAGTTGTACTTACGATCATATTAGTAATCGGCATATCACTTAATGTGTTTCAAACGAAAGAGAAGATACTAATAAACGAATCGAAGGATATCGTGAAAGATGACAAATTGGATGTTGATGAGGATAGCCTTCCAGATGAAAACAAACGACCAACTGAAGGGATTTCAACTTATATCGGTCAAACGATTGACACCTTCCAAAAAAACTTTGGAAAACCTACTCGTATCGATCCTTCCTATTATGGATATTCCTGGTATATATATAATGACGAAGAACAGTATATGATGGTCGGTGTATTAAATCAGTCGATTGTTTCAATTGCGGTAGCCACACCAAATATTAATACAAGCCCTTTTGAAATTGGTGAAAATTTAGAATCTGTTTATCAAAAAGTGACGATGCAACCTGAGATTGAATTGAAAACAGAGGAAGGGATTTATCGCTTTGAATTATTTGAAGACGATTTAAATATTAATCCATTGATACCATTAGGTGATATTTATGCACAGTTATACTTTGACCAGTTTGAAGGGAACTTATTGTTTGTCCGTTTTATGGATGAAAGAACATTGGTAAAACATAGACCTTATGATATGACCTATCGTGGGGAATTAATCGAAGCTGGACCGGTAACAGATACGGAGTGGTCGCAAGCGGATGAAGCTACTGAAAAACAAATATTTGAATTAACGAATATTATTCGAAATGAATTCTCATTAAATGAATTAACCTGGGATGATACGATAAGAGATGTTGCCTATAATCATAGTCTAGATATGTTCGAAACAGAAACCTTTTCCCATGAATCTGAAAAATACGGCCAATTGGCGGATCGACTAGCAAGGCGGAACATATTTTTTGAATCAGCTGGTGAAAATATTGCTTACCAGTATACGGATAGTATTGCTGTTGTTAGTGGCTGGTTAAATAGTAAAGGTCACCGTGAAACATTATTAAGTAAAAAATTTACCCATATCGGTGTTGGAGTTTATAAAAAATATTATACGCAAAACTTTTTAGAAAAATCGTGGGAGTAAAAAGTCGGATGTACCGACTTTTTTTGTTTTTTAATGAATTATTGTCGTTCTCTTTATAGAAATTTTGTGCCTTTTTTGCATAACATTCATAGGCTATATATATGGAACGACGTGAGGTGAGGAAGATGTCTGGTAAAAAGGGGCGAAATGTGACTTTATTTAAACAATTTGTTAAACGACATCCGAAATTAATTATTGAAGTGAGACAAGGGAAAATGACTTGGCAACAACTTTATGAAGAATGGTATTTATTAGGTGAAGATGATCCATCGTGGAAAAAATATCGTTCGCAATCACATAGTGAAACAGACAAAAATACAAATTCCCAAACAACAGACGAAAATCATGTTCCCGAGGTTATCAAGCAAATTATGAATTACATTAAAAAAATGGATATGGACCAGGTCCAACAGTTTCTCGGTCAAATCAATGATGCTTTGGAAAATTTCCAAAAGTTTTTGGAAGAAAATTATAAAGCAAATCCGCATGAAACGACTGGATATAGAACTAAGCGAAGAAATTTTAAAAACCCGTTTTCTTTTCGAAAAGATTAAAGGAAGTGGTTATATTTGAGAAAAGATGTCTATAACTATATTGTAAGTAAAAAGGATTTGCAACATTTTTTGCGAGAACAGCCGATTTGGTATCAAGAGTTATCTAGACGTCCATGGAAATTAAAACAATTTGAACAAGCGGCAATGAAATATTACAAAAAAACAATTCCTGATCGAGTAGAAAAAGTGTCCATGGGGATGAATATTGCCTATATGATGCTTTCTATGCTAGAAAATATGAATCAGTAAACATAATAAAAACCTTTCAAGACTGTCCTATGGGCAGTCTTGAATTTCATACATAAAAATTACGATTATTCTGTAAACATTAGATTAACCATTCCCGATTTTTCGTATTTTATGTTATGATTAAAGGAGGAGGTGCAACGCATGCTTGCAACATTAGAAAGTGTACAAATTCTTGATACTGCTGAAAGAATTGCAAAAATGATTTTAAATAGTGATGTGGTCGAAAATTATCGTCAATGTTTATATAAAATGAAAACTAGTTCAGAAACACAAAAGAAAATTGAAAGGTTCACAAAATTAAAGGAACAATATGAGTATGTTCAACGATTTGGACGTTATCATCCAGATTATCAAACTATTATGAAAGAAACCCGTCTAGCAAAAAGAGAAATGGATATGGATGAAAATGTAGCCAATTTTAAACGTGCTGAAACAGAACTACAAAATTTACTTGATGAAATTAGTTTAATTATCGGTCGTTCGGTTTCAGAAAGTGTAAAAGTGGAGACTGGTAATCCATTTTTTGAAACGAAACATAAAGTTGGCTGTTCAACAGGTGGCAGTTGCGGATGTAGTGCATAGATCAATAATTGATATAGAAATAGGGGAAGATGTATGATAGGACAAAGACAAGGTATTATTGTATGGTTGTATTCTCTAAAGGCAGCCAAAAATTTAAAAAAATATGGGAACGTCCATTATATATCAAAACGTTTAAAATATGTTGTTTTATATTGTGATATGGACGAATGTGAGTCAATAATGGAAAAATTAAGTAGTTTTTCATATGTAAAAAGAGTTGAACCTTCCTATCGACCATTTTTAAAAACGGAATTTGAAAGTAAGAAAACAGACAAAACGGAAGAATATGATTATAAACTAGGTTTTTGATAAAAAGGGCTGTATAAAAACAGCCTTTTTTTGTGGCTTCAAGATTTAGTCAAAAAGTCTCGGTAGATTCGGTCATGATTCCCTGTTTATATATTGTATAATAGTAACATCATCGTGTTTTTTAGGGAGAAAGTGGAGATGCGTAAGTCCTTATGGTGGATTTTTCTCTTATGTAGCCTAATTTTTTCAGTTGTCATTTATTGGCAATGGACTGAATTTACAGTTGGTTCAACATATAGAGAAATAAATAATATTGAACAACAAATCGAGATTAAGCAACGTGCTGATCGGCTGCTGATATCACATACATTTTATAATGTAGATGGTGAAGACATTACCGTTCGTTATCCTAAATCGGCAACAAATTTTCGATGTGGAAACAAGCAAAGCCGCAAATGTCCTCAAACATTAAATATCGATCATGATAATGTTAATTTTCGATATGAAATTCAATTTGACGCTCATCAAAATACATCGATTTTGCAAGATTGGTATGTTACTTTAGAGAAAATGAAGACATCTTTGACAACGATTCATATTGCTGTTGATAAAGAAGTGTCAGGTACATGGATTACGGCAGCACCGTTAGTATACAATGAAGAATTGGATCATGTTCGATATTTTTCTTTTGTGAGCGAAGATGAGGAACATTTTCCATTAATTTGGCATAAAAAACCGCTCTCATATATGAATTATGATAAGAAAGTTTCTGTGTATCATGATGGAGAAATAGATAAGGATCAATTGTCATTTCTAAAAAAATTTACGAATGACAGTGATAAAAAATATCCAATCATTTTATTAACAGATCAAATGTCACCCCAATGGTTTCCTTCACTCGTCATTACGACAAAACATGAAAAAAAGCTTGAACAAGCCTGGACCGAACAATTTCTTCTAACCAATTTTTGGAATGGGGACGAAGAAGAACGATGGTTATTTGCATTATTAGCGACTTATATTACAAACATAAAACCGACAAGCGAGCTTCAACCTTATATAAAGGAATTGCAGGAAAATGTTTCAGACATTGAGAAGCAACAATTAATCAATAATATTTTAAGAACAAAAGGCTTTATAACAGCTGAGAAAATGGATGACTATTTAGGCAAGATAAAAAAGATGAAAACGTCTTTCTTTAAAAGATGCCTGTCAAATTTAGGAAAGCCTGAAGTAATGTACTTCACATTAGATAAACCGATTGTCTTACATGGTGAAACAGTATTAAATGAACCCGCTATTGTTTGGAATCATCATCTATATTTTCCGTTTGAACCAGTTGTAAAACAATTTGGTTTTAACTTTACACACATATCAAATCATGAATATTATTTAGCGAATGGTGTTGATATGTATCGTTTATATAGAAATCGCGATTTTTTTATTTTTAATGAAGAAAAATATGGATTTTTCCTAGATCAGTCCATTGACCCGATCATTGTAGTCGATGAAAAAATATATGTAACAGAAAAGGTATTTACTGACATTTTTCATTTTGGGGTAATACACTTATCAGATCAAGTGTATATTTACTAAGATGCATGTTTGAAGAGGGTGTCCATTGCGACACCCCTCCTTTTTTGGTTAACAATAATGGTATATAAAATCGCCCTAGCGATGTTTTGAAAGAATGAACATAAAAAAATCCCTGTAGAAAATCTACAGGGCTCCTTCAAACTCAAAAATGAGTGAAGGCAAAGGGAGAGGAGAAACCGGAGGAAGAACTTATGGGGAAACGTAAGTCTTCTCCGCGGTTGGCAACAACATCATCATCGTTTGTTTGATGTTGTCATTCTCATTATGACCAAATTTCGTCTACTTATACATTTTTTTCAAAAAAATTTGTCTTTCTTCGTGGTAGCCTTTCTTTTCTGTTTATGGTAGGATGATAAACGAACTAAAATTTTACAAATGTAGTTGATTTTATAGGTAGAATTCAGGTGATAGTTTGCGTGTTATATCCGGATCTCAAAAAGGAAGAATCTTAAAAGCTGTTCCAGGAAAAAACACGAGACCAACGACTGATAAAGTAAAAGAAGCGATTTTTAATATGATTGGTCCTTATTTTGATGGTGGTTATGGTCTTGATTTATTTGCAGGAAGTGGTGGTTTAGGAATTGAAGGTCTGAGTCGTGGGCTCGACAAAGTCATTTTTGTTGATTCCGATTATAAAGCTATCCGCACGATAAAGGAAAATGTAAATATATGTCGTTTTGAATCGATGGCAGAGATATATAAAAATGATTGGAAACGAGCTTTACGGGTTATGATTCAACGCCGTTTAAAGTTTGATGTAATTTGGATGGATCCCCCTTATAAAAAAGATGTATATACGACAATTTTAAAAGAAATTTCAAATCACCAACTGTTAAATAATTCCGGTATCATTGTATGTGAACATGCGAAGGAAAATATTTTGCCAGAAAAAGTTGAAAGTCTAGAAAAAATTCGCACTGAGCATTATGGTACAATATCAATCTCATTATATCATTATAGCAATTAGGAGGAAGGAAAGTGGAAAGAGTTGCAGTATGCCCCGGAAGTTTTGATCCGATTACAAATGGACATTTAGACATCATTAAAAGAGGGGCAAAAATTTTCGATAAAGTGTATGTAACAGTATTACATAATTCAGAAAAAAGTAGAACGTTATTTGAACTAGAGGAACGTCTTCATTTTATTAGAGAATCGACAAAAGATATACCGAATGTTGTGGTAGACTCATTTAACGGCCTTTTAGTTGAATATGCAAAAAGTGTAAATGCGAAAGTCATTCTTCGTGGTCTTCGTGCTATTTCTGATTTTGAGTATGAGATGAGAAACGCTGCAATGAATCGCAAGTTAAACCCTGACATCGATACATTTTTTATCATGACCAATAAACAATATTCATTTTTAAGTTCAAGTATTGTAAAAGAAGTGGCAAAATATCGTGGCGATGTTTCCGATCTCGTCCCGTCGGTTGTTAATGATGCATTAATGCAAAAATTCCCAAAATAAGTTGAAGTTCTGACACCACGAAAAACATTTTGTTTTTCAATGGGTCAGACTTTTTTTATTGCTTAGTTGGATGTCCTTTTCGCATAAATTAGGATGTAGACAACAAGTGAAAAGATGGTAATCATTGGTCCGAATTGAGTAAAGAAGTCTATGATTGTTGTCATTTGGGTTTGATCGAGTAAGAAAAACGTAGGTTGAGAAAGGTTTTCTCCTTGTAAATTTTTTTCATAAATTGGTTCCCAAATAAAAAGAGTTAGAACTGCTGCAAAAATCCCTTGTAAAAATCGGGCAAATAAAAATGGCAAAAAACGAATATCACTTTTCGAAAGTATACTGGCTACTTGGGCTTGAATACTAAAGCCGCCAAAGGCTAATAGAAAAGAAACGACAACGGACTGTTGTAATAGTGTAACGCCTGTTGTTGTACTAATCAAATCGCTACCGATCGTCATTTCAAATAAACCGGATATAAAAGGGATAGCTAAATCTATTGGAATCATGAGAAATTTGAATAATAATTGAATACATAATGCTAAGTAATCGGTGATATTCATAATGGACAACAGTCGATTAACAACGGAAAAAAGAATAATGAATCCACCGATCATTAGTAATGTATTAATCGAAGAAATAACCGCATCACCAAGTAATTTACCGATTGGTCTTTTATCAGCAATTCTTGTTTCATGCATTTGGTTAAAGGCTTCTATAATTGAAAATTTTGTTGCCTCTCCTTTTTCTTTTTCTGTTTTTCCGTAAAACCGCATTACGAGTCCAACGAGAATATTTGCGCCATAATGTGAAATGGCAAAGATAATGCCGAGCTCTGGGTTATGAAAAAAACCAACGGCAACAGCACCAAATATAAATAACGGATTGGCACAACTCGTAAAGGCTACCAACCTTTCAGCTTCTAATCTCGTAATTTGATTTTCCTCACGCAGTCGAACAGTAAACTTTGCTCCTGCAGGGTTTCCAGAAGCCATCCCCATTGACCATACAAAGCCCCCTACCCCGGGTACATGAAACAATGGACGCATAAACGGTTCCAATAAAACACCGATAAATTTAACAACACCAAAACCAATCAATACTTCTGCTATGATAAAAAACGGGAGAAGTGATGGAAAAACAACATCCCACCAAGTATTTAGACCGTATATCGAAGCATCGAGAGCTTCTTTCGGATGGGAAATTAATGCTATTGCAAAAAGCATGACGGAGGATGCTAAAAGAATGGTTACGAATTTGGAAGATTGCAAGTTTATTCCTCCTTACATTTTTAGCCAATAAAGTCAATATGATAAAATAAAATCAATACTTGTCCATTCTCTAAAATAATGTATGAACGTTGGCGTCAAAAAAGAATTATAAAATTTGCTTCCAATACTCTTTTCGAATGAATTTGTAGTTGATTACATCAGAGTTTGATTTACTAGAATAAAAATTGTTATGTTTGAACTCAATGGAAATATACATATTTTATGGGTTAGCAGAGGGGAGGAATTTCATGGAAAGGCCGAAGATTGGGTTGGCATTAGGCTCTGGCGGTGCAAGAGGATTTGCGCATGTCGGTGTTTTAAAGGTATTACAACAGGAAAATATACCCATTCATATGATTGCTGGCAGTAGTATGGGGGCACTTGTCGCTGCTTTTTACGGTGCAGGACATAGTATTGATACAATGTTAAAAATCGCTCATTCCTTCAAACGGAAATTTTTTATCGATGTAACTATGCCTCCAAAATTAGGCTTTATTTCGGGTAAACGGATTAAAGATTTTATTCGTCTATTTACACATCATAAAAAAATAGAGCAGTTATATCCAAATATAGCAATAGTAGCGACTGATATCTACAATGGAGAAAAGGTTGTTTTTAAATCAGGATCGGTTGCTGAAGCTGTAAGAGCGAGTATATCCATTCCGGGTATTTTCGTACCTGAAGTGATAGAAGGGAAAATGCTTGTTGATGGTGGGGTTGCTGATCGCGTACCGGTTTCTGTTGTGAAAGAAATGGGAGCGGATATTGTTATCGCTGTAGATGTTTCAGGTCTAAATAAAAACCCAGAAATTACAAATATTTACGGTGTAATTTTACAAAGTCTGGATATTATGCAACAAGAACTGGTGCAAAACCGAGAGCTGCTTTCAGATATTTATTTACGCCCACCTATTCAACATTATAGTTCTTACGCGTTTGAAGAAATTGACACATTTGTGCAAGCAGGGGAAGAAGTAACACGAAAAGCAATCAAAGAAATTAAAAACGTGATCCAAAGTTGGAAGGAGTAACATTAGGTGAAAAGAAAAAGTCGTATTCTTATTTTTTCGTTTGTTCTAATTATCATTTTATTTGTTAACTTTTATCCACTACCTTATTATGTATCAAGACCAGGTTTAGCAAAAGTATTAGATGAAATTATCGATGTGGAAAATGGTTATGAAAATGATGGTGAATTTATGTTAACAACTATTCGGATTGGCAAAGCCAATATCATTACTTTTTTAATGACGAAAGTGAATGAATATTATCAATTAGAACCTATAGAAGCGATCCGATTGGAAAATGAAACCGATGAAGAATACCAGATTCGTCAACTTTATTACATGGAAAATTCTCAAGAAAATGCCATTCAATTGGCCTATGAGAAGGCAGGAAAAGAGATTAAAGTTCAAATGAATGGGATTTACATATTAAATGTGATGGACGGTAGCCCTGCTGAGGGTGTTTTAAAAGCTGGTGATCGGATTACAAGTATTGATGGAGAGACCTTTGACTCTGCAAAAGGGTTTACTGATTATATTCAAAGTAAACAAGCTGGAGATAAAATTGAAGTAACAATCAATCGAAACGAAAAAATAATCACAGAAACAATTGAATTAAGAATTATTGAGGAAATTGGCAAACCTGGAATAGGAATTAGCCTTGTAGAAGATAAAGAAATTATGTCTAATCCGGAGGTGGATATTAATACAAGTGAAATCGGTGGCCCATCTGCAGGATTAATGTTCGCTTTAGAAATCTATAATCAATTAATTGATGAGGACATCACGAAAGGATTCAGCATTGCTGGAACAGGGACAATTTCCCCGGACGGAAAGGTAGGACCAATTGGGGGGATTGATCAAAAGGTTGTGGCGGCTGATAAAGCGGGGGCAGAGATTTTCTTTGCGCCGAATGAAAATGGTAAAAAAGAATCCAACTATGAAATCGCAGTGAAAACAGCAAAAGATATTGGAACGGACATGAAAATCGTTCCCGTTGATGACTTTGATGATGCCATTCGATTTTTACAAACGTTAAAGGAAAAATAGTTGGAAGGGCAGTCCAATCTGGACAGCCCTTATTTTATAATAGGTGGTTGTTGGAATTCTTCGTTGATAACTTGTTGACCAATTTCGGTTTGAAAAGCAAAGGAATAAATATGACTTGCTTTCACATCTAGCCGAATGATCTCTCGATCAGCTTGGGAAAGTTTTGAAATGATTGGCAATGTAAAATGATCTTTGTTTTGACGAATATAAGCTCTTCCTTTCTTTGTAAAGCCTAACAAACGGATGTATTCCGCTCGTTTTGAACGCTTATGCATCATGGTTTTACGACTGTTTGTTAATAGGTGTACACATGCTCGTTGTAATCTTGTCCATGTATATCGTTTCGTTTTTACTTTTTCCATAAATTCATGAAATGTGATGGAATCTTTTGCGAAGCGAATAAAACGGTTTTCCAACCCTTCTTCTATTTCATATATTTCTTTCAATTCTTCCGGTTCACTTTGTAAAATGCGGTATTTTAAATATGGCCAAAGGTTTTCCCAACGGACAAAGGTATGGAACTTTTCATGATAATGAACGAGTAAATTATACGATTCAAGTGGAACTTGTTTTTTAATGGCTTCTAACCTTTTTGTTTCAAATAACGCTTCTCGTATACTAGTTGCGCTTGAAATGTTTGATGGAGAAAGTGATATGTCATGATATCCGGAATTGACCCTTTTAATTGTAACGGGTTCCATATCGGAATGGAGGTCTTTCATTGCTTTTATGTAATGATACCCTAAAATATTATTTGGTTTTGATAGATCAAGAAGATGGTTTTCGTACAAAATGTTTTTGAAGGCTCGGGAAGTTGCCTCGGGATAACTAAAACCTTCTTTCATAAAGAGTTTGACGAATTGATTATATTCATTTTCTTTTTCTTGCATCAAATCGTAAGTTTTTAAAAATTGTTCAATATGACCTGATTCACTACCAAAACAAAGGTAGGAACACCGAAGACTGTTAAGGATATCTATCGCGCCTTTTGCAAAAATGTCTGCTCTTTGGGTGGCAAAGGCATATGGGAGTTCAACGACAATATCAACGCCGTTTTCAAGGGCCATTTTTGTTCGGAAGTATTTGGAAACGAGAGCAGGTTCACCTCTTTGTAAAAAGTTTCCACTCATAACGGCGATGACGACGTCAGCTTTAGTCGCTTCTTTCGCTTTGTGCAGATGATAGAGATGACCGTTATGAAACGGATTATATTCAACAACGATACCACAACTTTTCATTGTTACCTCCATTTAAACTTTTATGGTGTATTCTTTTTTACAAAAAAATGGTAATATGTAATTTATAGTTTCAAAAGTCTTACTTTATGGTCTTTCGAATAATTGCTGAAAAAATAGCCAAAATTAAGAAAAGACTAGTTGTTAACATTATGTAATTTTTTCCTTTAACAATCAAGACTGTAAAGAAAAAATATTGACAAATCGTGCTAGTAAAGCTATAATAACCTTTGTTGCCTTGGGGTGATTTTAATGAAGTGGTCGATGACACAGTTACAAAAATTTAAAAATAAAGGGTTAACCTTTGATGAAAAGGTAAACTTGGATTCAGTTAGACTGAGAGATCCACAAATTCGATCCATTTCACCTGTACGTGTAAAAGGAACTGCGGATATTCATGCGAAAGAAGTCACATTTCATCTTCACATTTCAGGTGAGATGATTTTACCGAATTCAAGAACATGGGAAGATGTTTCCTATCCTTTTTCGATTCAAACGACAGAAGTCTTTCGTGATGAAATATCGGATGTTGAAGAATACGCGGATGATAATGTGCATGTTGTACAAGGTGGGAAGATCGATTTAACCCCGATCATAGAAGAATTAATTTTACTTGAAATTCCTATTCAAGTTTATGGCGATGAGGATGAAGAAATCCCAGCATCTCTGTTATCCGGAAATGATTGGCAATTTGTTCAAGAAGAAGAAAAGAACAATGAGCAAAAAGTAGATCCTCGATTAGCTAAACTTGCTAAATTACTTAATCAAGAAAACGATTGATATTCATCCTGTTTAAGGAGGTGGGAAACATGGCTGTACCATTTAGAAGAACATCAAAAACTAGAAAACGCCTACGTCGTACACATTATAAATTAAGAGTTCCTGGCATGACAGAATGCCCAAATTGCGGAGAAATGAAATTAGCTCACCGCGTTTGCCCAAGTTGTGGAACTTATAAAGGTAAAGAAGTGATCAGTAAATAATGAATGAAAGAGGTTGCTTTAAAAGGATAAGTTTTTTAAAGCAACCTCTTTTTATTGATGAGAATCATCATACTTTACATCGGACTTCAGATCAATTCTCCATTCTTATCCTCAATATCTACAATTCTTGTTTCTTATATCTCTTCTTCATAGAGTTTGTCTATTATTTTTTCCTTTCGTATTCTTTTTAATTTTGGACCTGCTTAGATAGATGAAAAAAGTCTACCGTTTCTATTTAATGCATATACATTATTAAACATTAGTTTATGAAATGTCCAATTTTTCTCTTAAGTTTCCTTATGGATAGAGAGATTGAAATTGTTTAGGAGGGATATGTATGACGATCGTCCGTCAAGATGCATGGACAAAGGATGAAGACTTACTTTTGGCAGAAGTTGTTTTGCGACATATTAGAGAGGGGAGTACACAATTAAAAGCCTTTGAAGAAGTAGGGCAAAAATTGAATCGAACCCCAGCTGCATGTGGTTTTCGCTGGAATTCATTTGTTCGAAAACAATATAAAACAGGGATTGAGCTAGCGAAAAAACAACGTAAACAGTTAAAAAAGAATCCACAAACGTTATATGAAGTGAATGTAGAAAAAATAGAGGAAATCGAACAGCCAACAAGAAAATATGAAAAACTTTCCTTAGATCAAATTATTACGTATTTAGAACAATTCAAGGAAAAGGAAAAGAAAATTGAATCATTGAGTCAAGAATTAGAAAGTTTAAAAGAACGCTATCAAACATTAGAAAAGAAAGAACAAGAAGCAACCCGTGAAAATGAAATGTTGAAAAAAGAGAACAAGGCATTAAAAGATGATTATCTAGCATTACTTTCCATTATGGAGAAGGCGAGAAAATTAGCAGTAAAAGAAGATGAAAATAATGTTCGGATGAAATTTCAAATGGATCCGAACGGGAACTTAGATGTGATTCGAAATAAATAAATAAATGAGGAATTAAATAAAAAAGCCCCGCTGTAATATTTTGTCAGGTTAAAAGATACAGTGGGAGCTTTCTATTTTTAATAGAAAATGTATGAAATGAATATTTTTTTTGAATACATAATAAATGTTTTTAAAAAAGTAAATGATTTCGAAAAATTGAAGGAATTTGTCGATGTATAAAGAATATATAAATATAAAAGGTTTTTTATTATACACTCAAACCTTTTATAAATTTTGTTACAAAAGATGGCAAGGGGAGAGGATAGCTTGAAACGGATATTAATCGCTAATCGAGGTGAAATTGCTAGACGAATCATAACAACTTGTAAACAACTAGAAATTGAGACTGTTGCCGTCTATTCTGAAGCAGACAGTGAATTGCCCTATGTAAAAGAGGCGGATGATGCGATTTGTATTGGCAAGGGTCCTGTGAAAGATTCCTATTTAAATATGGAAAAAATAATTGAAGTTGCAACCAACTATAATGTTGAAGCCATTCATCCTGGTTATGGTTTATTATCTGAGAATGGCGATTTTGTAAAACGAATAGAACAGGCTGGTATTACTTTCATTGGTCCAAATGCAGATATACTTACTTTAATGGGAGATAAGATTTCAGCAAGGAGAGCGATGGTAGAGGCTGGAGTGCCTGTTGTACCTGGTTCGGACGGAGGTGTAACATCCGTTTCGGAAGCTATACAAGTAGCGAAGGAAATCGGCTACCCTGTCATGCTTAAAGCAAGTGGGGGTGGAGGCGGAATTGGAATGGTGCTTTGTAAAAATGAACAAGAGCTATCAACATCTTTCTCGAAGATTCAGTCTCGAGCAAAAGCATACTTTAATTCCGAAAGCGTTTTCCTGGAAAAATTCATCCCCAATGCTCGTCATATTGAGGTGCAAATATTCGGTGACCAAAATGGGAATGTAATTCATTTATATGAAAGAAACTGTTCTGTCCAAAGAAGGAATCAAAAAGTAATAGAAGAAACTCATTCGCCAAATCTTAGTGAACAGACGAGAGAAAAATTATATGAAGCGGCTAAACGAGCTGCTAAAGCCGTATCTTATACGAATGCAGGAACGGTTGAATTTATTGTCGATGAAGCAGAAAATATTTATTTTCTTGAAATGAATACACGACTTCAAGTAGAACATCCGGTAACAGAAAGAATTTGTGGTATCGATTTAGTGGAATGGCAAATCAAAATTGCCAAAGGTTTAGAGATACCTCTACAACAAGAAAGCATCAAATCTTTTGGACATGCCATTGAATTTCGCGTTTATGCAGAAAATCCGAACAATTTTTACCCATCTCCTGGAAAAATTTCTACATTAAATTGGGGCAATCAGACCAACATACGAATTGATTCAGGATATGAACAAGGAAACACGGTTACACCTTTTTATGATCCATTAATTGCAAAGGTAATTGTCCATGAGGAAAATAGAGAACAATGTTTACAAGTGGCAAGGTCGTTTTTTAAAGAAACAAAAATTAGTGGTATTCAAACAAATATCCCATTATTTTTACATATATTGGAAAATCCAGATTTTAAAAGAGGATCCTATTCAACAAATTTATTAAAACAAATGGTAACGAACTAAGGAGTGTGAAATTATGAAAGAAATTTATGCAGAAATGGCTGGTACCGTTTTTCAACTTCTTGTCAATGAAGGAGAACAAATAGAAGAAGGACAAGTAACGGTCGTTTTAGAATCGATGAAGATGGAAATTCCAGTTGAAAGTAAATTTGCAGGTGAAATTAAAAAGATTCATGTTTCAGAAGGAGACTTTGTAAATGAAGGAGATATATTAATTACAATCGGTTAATGACTAGGGGGGTTGGATATGGTAACAAAACTATCCACTGATTTACGAGAGAAACGTAATAGCATTTACAAAGGGGGACAATCTGAGTATCATCAAAGATTAAAAGAAAAAAACAAACGATTTGTTCGTGATCGTTTACGTTTATTATTTGATAATGGTGAATATCAAGAAGATGGTGCCTTTGCAAATTATGAGGCAGGTGACTTGCCTGCTGATGGAGTTGTAACAGCTATTGGTAAAATCAACGGCCGGGTTGTTTGTGTAATGGCAAATGACTCTACCGTTAAAGCTGGTTCTTGGGGTGCGCGAACCGTTGAAAAAATTATACGTATACAAGAAACAGCGATGAAATTAAAGGTGCCAATCTTTTATTTAGTAGATTCAGCTGGTGCGAGAATTACTGATCAAGTAGATATGTTTCCAAATCGTCGTGGTGCAGGTCGTATTTTTTATAATCAGGTGAAAATGAGTGGCATGGTTCCACAAATTTGTATTTTATTCGGTCCTTCAGCCGCTGGAGGAGCCTATATACCTGCATTTTGTGATATTGTCATTATGGTCGATAAAAATGCATCGATGTATTTAGGCTCGCCAAGAATGGCAGAAAAAGTGATCGGTGAAAAAGTTACTTTGGAGGAAATGGGCGGTGCAAGAATGCATTGTACCGTAAGTGGTTGTGGTGATTATTTAGCTGAAAATGAAGAAGAAGCGATTGAAGCTGCGAAAAAATATATCACTTACTTCCCGCAAAATTATACGGAGAAAACAAAAAAATTAGCTGGATCTAAACCACAGTCTGAAGAGTCACTGGAACAAATTATTCCTACAAATCAAAATGTGCCTTTTAATATGTATGATTGTATTGATACATTGATTGACGAAGGTAGTTTCTTTGAGATCAAAAAATTATTTGCACCGGAAATTATTACAGGTTTAGCAAGAATGAATGGGCAAACGGTAGGAATTATTGCAAACCAGCCGAAAGTAAAAGGCGGCGTTTTATTTATTGATTCAGCTGACAAAGCTGCGAAGTTTATTATGCTTTGTGATGCATATCATATTCCGCTCATCTTTTTAGCGGATGTCCCAGGTTTTATGATTGGTACACAAGTGGAAAGACAAGGTATTATTCGTCATGGTGCAAAAATGATTGCCGCAATGAGTAGTGCAACAGTACCGAAAATTTCTGTTATCGTTCGGAAGGCTTACGGGGCAGGTTTATATGCAATGGCCGGTCCAGCCTTTGAACCCGATGTTTGTCTTGCGTTACCGACAGCTCAAATTGCTGTTATGGGGCCTGAGGCTGCAGTAAACGCGGTTTACGCGCGAAAAATTAATGAAATTGAAGATCCGAAAGAAAGATATCAGTTTATAAAACAAAAACAAGATGAATATAAAGATCAAATTAATATATATAAACTTGCTTCAGAACTAATTATCGATGATATCGTCGAACCAAACGAATTACGAGATGCACTTATTGATCGTCTATCTATGTATGAATCAAAAGATATCCCATTTAGTGAGCGAAAACATCCAGTTTATCCCGTATAATATTTTAAAAAAACAAGCTGTTATTGACTTTCGAAGTCAGAACAGCTTTATTTTTTTATAAAAACGTTTTGAAAATAAGGTTAAAAGAAGTTTAAATCGATGTATTTACGGAGTGTTTTTGATAATATGGATATAAAAGTGACCAGGTGAGTAGAAATGAAAATAGGTATCATTGGTGGCGGTTCAATTGGTTTGTTATATGCTTGTTATTTAAGTAAACATCATAAGGTAACACTTTACTGTCGCAGAATATCGCAAGCTAACAAGATCAACCGTCATCCTATTCGTTTAAAAAAACAATATGACGAACAATTAGTCCCTATTCAAGCTAAGGTTTCCGAAACATTAGATCATGAAGAGTTAATCATTGTTTGTGTCAAACATTATCATTTAGAAAGTTTAATGCCTATACTTCTACAAACAGATAAAAACACAATTCTTATCTTTTTACAAAATGGAATTGGTCATTTATCGCAAATAGAAAAGCTTCCGCATAAACATATACTTGTCGGTGTGGTGGAACATGGGGCTATGAAAGAAAATGATCGAGTCGTTCGTCATACTGGAGATGGCGTTACCCGTTTTTCCATATTTAAAGGAACAGAAGAAAAGATTCGTACTGTTAAAGAACAAATATCAACCGAAGACTTCCCTTTTATTATTGAAAAAGACTACTGGAAAATGTTAAAACATAAATTACTAGTGAATGCAGTGATTAATCCGTTAACAGCATTATTAAATATAAAAAATGGACAATTACTAACAAATCCTTTTTATAATTACTTGTTTCAACAATTTTATATGGAAGTAGCTAGTATACTTCAGATTTCTAATAAGGAAGAAGTCTATCAATATTTACAAACGGTTTGTCAAAACACGGCAGAAAATGAATCATCGATGTTACGTGATTTGAAATTAAATAATCGTATGGAAATTGATGGTATTCTTACACCTTTAATTGAAAAAGCGGAGAAAAACAATTTACATGTTCCATTTCTCCTTGCTGCCTATGAAGCGTTATGTAAAAGAAATAGGACGTAAGGTATCCATTGTATTATACGGGCTTTGGTCGGTTTCGTGCTTCGTGTTTTCATTATAGAGATTAAAATTTGAGGTTCTCTCATTTTTAATGACTAATTTGAGATGATTCTATTGTATCATTTATGGTATGATTCAATTTGTTGTTTGGAGATATTGGAGCGATCAATCAAATTATCAAGAAAGGGACATTTCGGGGGCAGGCTTGTCTATCATCTGAAATACCATCATCTATTTATAAAAAGGTTTTACATAAATAAAATTTAAATGAAAGGAAGTTACACTTCATGGAAGTGCTTCAATTACAATTAGCTTCAAAAAATAATCTTGTCAATCAATATATTGAAAATAATAAGTCATCATTGTTTCATTATAATTTCCGCAGTGATGAGGATTTATTTGCTCGATATGATGAATTAATGAACCGTGAATTTCCTCGGAGGAAACTTGCGATTCATATTAAAAAATATATGAAGAAGTTTGCTCAATCTAGGGAAATTGACAAGTCCCTTGAACGACTTGAACAACCGGACAGTGTCGTTGTGATTGGAGGCCAACAAGCAGGACTTTTGACAGGTCCGTTATATACGATACATAAAATCATATCCATCATTAACTATGCTCGCCAAAAGGAAGCCGTTCTGGGAAAACCAATCGTTCCGATTTTCTGGATTGCAGGCGAAGACCATGATATTTTCGAAGTTAACCATGTTTACAAGTTAAATGAAGGATTATTAAGTAAGACGACGTTTCATCAGAAAGATAACAAACAAAAACGAATGGTCTCTAAAGTAAGTTTAAATAAACAACAGTTGAAAAAATGGTATCGAGATGTAATCGCTAGTTTTGGAGAAACACCATTTACAAAAGATGTACTAGATTTTCTCGATGCACAAGTTCAAGATCAGATGACTTATACGGACTTTTTTGCAAAAATTATTACAGCGCTTTTCAAAGATTACGGCTTACTTCTAGTTGATTCAGCACATCCAGAATTAAGAAAAATAGAACAACCTTACTTCAAATGGATGATTGATCACGGTGAAGTAATTACAGACTTATTATTAGAACAACAACATACCCTTCATCTTAAAGGTTATAAAAATATGATCGAAAGTGATAAAGATAGTTTTCAATTGTTTTATGAACAAAATGACGAGCGGATATTGCTTCGGTACAATCGCGACATAGAAAGAGTTGTTGCTGATGGAGTTACCTTCGCAAAATCAGATCTACTTCGAATTTTAGAACAATCACCTGAAAAATTTAGTAACAATGTCGTCACCCGTCCATTAATGCAAGAATTTCTATTTCCTACTTTGGCCTTTATCGCAGGACCTGGTGAAATATCCTATTGGGCCGAATTAAAGAACATCTTTGAACTAGCCGAAATTAAAATTCCAATTATTGTGCCACGGATGAATATTACTTATTTAGAAAGAAATGTCGAAGCTTATGTAAAAGAATTCCAATTAAAATTGGAAGATGTCTTGAAAAACGGTGTGGCGAAAGAAAAAGAACTGTTTATTGAATCGTTAAAAGAGAAAACGATCGAAGATACAGTTGCCATTGCAAGAAAAGAAATATTACAACAATATAAAAGGGTATACGAAAAATTCCTTCAATTTGATAAAGGGATGCTTCCGATTATCGAGAAAAACGCAAAATATATAACCAATCAGTTAGATTATTTATTAAATAAAGCAGATGAGTTAGTAAAACAAAAAAATCATCACGTTTTAAGTAAATACGACCGAATTGAACTTGCTTTACTTCCTTTTGGAGGATTGCAAGAACGATGTTGGAATATCTTTTATTTTCTAAATAAATATGGTTTGTTATTTATTAACCGTGTTCAAGAACTTCCACTAACTTGTAATGGTAATCACTTTGTAATCAAAATGTAATAATATTCAGAAAATAAGACAATAGATTCCGTCGAAAAAACTGCCATCATGGCAGTTTTTTTCTTTTCTTGCAAAAACATCTTCTCTATTTTTACATTTTTATAACGTCTTAAAAAATGGTGGCGCGAAGTGGGGGAATGTGGTAAATTTAGGTTAAGAAGTGGAGGGAAATTACATGTTCATGGGAGAATATCGACATAATGTTGATGCGAAAGGCAGACTCATTGTTCCTGCCAAATTTCGCGAAAATCTCGGCAGTACTTTCGTATTAACCCGAGGACTTGACCAATGTTTATTTGGTTATCCCATGGATGAATGGAAAGTAATAGAAGAAAAGATCAAATCCCTCCCAATGACGAAAAAAGATGCACGAGCCTTCGCAAGATTTTTCTTTTCAGGTGCCACAGAATGTGAACTCGATAAACAAGGTCGTATCAATATTCCTTCCACTTTGCTTCAATATGGACAGCTTGAAAAAGAATGTGTCATATTAGGTGTTTCCAATCGAATAGAAATTTGGAATAGAGAGATTTGGGAAAGCTATTTTGCTGAATCAGAAGAATCCTTTGCAGAAATCGCTGAGAATTTGATTGATTTTGACTTGTAAGGGGAAAATATTTTCTAAGCTACAACGTAAGTAATTTAGCATGACAAAGAAAGGAAGAATTCCCATGTTTAAACATAAAACTGTTCTTTTACACGAAGCCGTGGAAGGGTTAAATATTCAACCTGATGGCATATATATTGACTGTACATTAGGTGGAGCCGGTCATAGCGAGGCCATTGTAAAGCAATTATCAGATGACGGAAAACTATATGCCTTTGACCAAGATCTAACGGCAATTGAACATGCAAAAGTGAAATTAAAACCTTATCAACATAAAGTAGAGCTTATCCATCGTAATTTTGCATCCATAAAAGAAGAACTGAATAAGCGGGGCATCGAACAGGTTGATGGGATATTGTATGATTTAGGAGTATCTTCACCACAATTTGATGAACCGGAACGAGGGTTTAGTTATCAACATGATGCTGTTTTGGACATGCGTATGAATCAAGAAAATGAGTTAACTGCAAAAATAATCGTGAATGAATGGCCGTACGAAAAACTCGTTTCGATTTTCTTTCGTTATGGTGAGGAAAAATTTTCTAAACAAATTGCAAGACAAATTGAAAAAGTAAGAAATCAGCGGACGATTGAAACAACTGGTCAACTTGTCGATATAATTAAGGAAGCTATCCCCGCACCAGCACGTCGAAAAGGTGGACATCCCGCTAAACGTGTATTCCAAGCCTTACGAATTGCGGTAAATGATGAATTAAATAGCTTTGAGTATTCTCTTGAGCAAAGTATTGAACTGTTAAAAAAAGGTGGTAGAGTGGCTGTCATAACGTTTCACTCTTTAGAAGACCGCATTGCAAAACAAACCTTTAAACAATATGCAGAAATTCCAGAGTTGTATTCTGGGCTGCCTATTGTACCGAAAGAATATCAACCGACATTAAAAGTGATAACTAGAAAGCCAATACTGCCATCTGATGAAGAATTGAAAGAAAATCACCGCGCACATTCGGCAAAGCTTCGAATTGCGGAAAAAGTAAAAGATCTGTAATAAGGGGGGAATAATATGAGCAATTTAGCAAAAAAATACCACATTCAAGAAGTTGTACAGCCGGAACAGAAGCCAAAAAAACGTATCGTAAAAAAGAAGAGAAGAATTACAAAAGGAGAAAAGTATATTTATATTCTCTTTGGGATCGTTTGTTTTTGCTTATCCTACTTCATTATTTCCAATCAGACATCCATATATAAAGTAAATAGAGAAATACAAGTTATGGATGCAAAAATCGTTGAGCAGTCAAAGGAAATGGAAGAATTACAAGGACAGGTTGACGAATTACTAGAATATGGTAGAGTATTAAAAGTAGCAAAAGAACAAGGACTTGAGCTACAAAAAAATAACGTAAAGGCAGTACCGAAACCATGAAAAAAAGAAAAAGTATGAATCGAAGAGCACTGGCATTGTTTACAATATTCAGTTTGCTCTTTTTTATATTAACGTATCGATTTTTAGTCATTCAAATTACCGGTCAGGTAGAAGGTAAAGAATTAAGAGCCTATGCAAAGGAACGATATGCAAAGGACGCGATATTAGAAGCTTCTAGGGGTTCTATATTAGATAGAAATGGAGAACCGCTAGCACATGATACAATTACATATAAATTAGTAGCTGTTCTAGATCCATCTGTTTCTCCCAAAAATACAGATTCTCCAAAACATGTCGTTGATCCTGAAAAAACGGCAGAGATTTTATCGCAATATATTGATATGGATAAGTCTGACATTTATTCCATTTTAACAAAAGATGCCTTTCAAGTTGAATTTGGAAAAGCTGGTCGAAATTTGTCCTATGAACGGAAAAATAAAATCGAGTCTTTAAAACTACCAGGAATTACGTTCGTTCGCGAGTCAAAACGATCTTATCCGAATGGGGTGCTTGCTTCCCATTTAATCGGATTTGCCAGCATGGACTATAGCGATCCAAATCATCATAGACTTGTCGGTCAAATAGGAATTGAGGCAAGTTTAAATGATTATTTAGAAGGGAAAAATGGAAAAATCGAATATGAAAGTGATCGATGGGGATATATTTTACCGACTTCTGGAGCGGAGGTAAATGAGCCTGAAAATGGTGACACCGTATACTTAACGATTGATCGAAAAATTCAAACCTTCCTTGAAGAAGCGATGAATGAAGTCAATCAAGAGTATGAGCCAACTGAAATAATGGGAATTGTTGCTGACGCTAAAACAGGTGCTATTTTAGCCATGTCACAACGCCCAACTTTTGATCCGAACACGAGGGAAGGTATTGAAGAAAATTGGCAAAATCTCATTGTTGAAACAGCTTTTGAACCCGGATCAACCTTTAAATTTGTCCCACTCGCAGCTGCCATTGAAGAGGGGATATTCAACCCTAATGAAAAATATCAATCTGGGGTTTTTAATGTAGAAGGTTCACAACCGATCAAAGACCATAATGATGTTGGTTGGGGTGAGATTACATATGCCGAAGGATTCCAACGCTCCTCCAACGTGGCAATGGCGAATCTTGTGAAAAAAATGGGTACAGATACATTCAGAAATTATATTGATCGCTTTAAATTTGGTATGCCAACGGGAATTGGTTTACCGAATGAAGCTGCGGGTGTGATTCAATATCAATGGCCACGGGATCAATATGCTACCTCTTACGGGCAAGGTACGAGTGTTACAGCATTGCAAATGATCCAAGCGATGACGGCAATAACAAATAAAGGTAAAATGATGAAACCTTATCTAATCGAGAAAATAGTTGATGATGATGGGAATGTCGTAAAAAATAGTGGGATGCAAGAATTAGGTTCACCAGTTTCATCTGAAACGGCAAAACAAACGTTAAAGATGTTAGAATCGACTGTAAATGGTGAGCATGGTACCGGAAAACCTTTTAAAATTGATGGGTATACTGTTGCTGGAAAAACAGGTACCGCCCAAATCTATGAATCTGGCAAAGGTCTTTTAACCGGATGGAATAATTACTTGTTTTCCTTTATTGGTGTTGCACCGGCAGATGATCCAGAACTCATTGTTTACGTATTAGTGAAACAACCAAATTTAGATAAAGAAAAATATGAAAGTGGTAGTGTCCCAGTATCAAAAATATTTAATTCCGTTATGAAAAATAGTTTACAATATTTAAATATTAAACCAGATGAATCAATTGAAAAACCAGTGATTCATAACATACCTGATTACACTAACAAAAATGTAGATAAGGCTATTAAAGAATTAACCAATTTGCATGTCAAACCAGTTGTAATAGGTAATGGAAAAAAGGTGACAGCTACTGTTCCGCAAGCGAATACGAAGTTAATCGAAAATGAAAAAATATTAATATTAACAGATAAAGAAATGGTAATGCCGGATATGACCGGTTGGTCTAAGTCTGATGTTATGAAGTTTATGAAAGCGACGGGTGTTCATTTAAATATTGAAGGGAATGGATTTGTCGTAAGTCAAAGTATTGCGCCGAAAACGATTGTAACAAAGGAAAGTACAGGGGATATTAAGTTACAACCTCCTTTGAAGCAATTAGAACAAAAAAATAAAAAACGAGATGATGATTCTTCTGAATAATCCCTCCTAGTAAAAAAACACGTCTGCAGGACGTGTTTCAGACTGTCGACAAACCCCAACTCAAATGCTTCATTTGAGTTGGGATTTGTCTTTTTTTGCTCATCATTTTCTAAGATTCTTATCTTATTTAGGCTGGACATGGTCTTTTCCATGTCCA
>NZ_JAOUSE010000036.1:0-32003 GCF_025660415.1 Pallidibacillus thermolactis | reverse complement strand
CCAGTGATGGAGATGTATTTTAATAGAATTTGTTGGATAAGAAGGGGAATTTCCAGCCCCTTCCAAATAAGAAGTGTAAAATCTTATTTATCTAAAACTGTTAATTATATTTTATCGGTTAGACTAAGCCAATTAATAAACTTCCATATCTAATTTGTAATTTTATTTCATTAAAAATAGTTACTATCCAAATAGGCATCTGGATTTCATATCTAGGTGTCTTTTTCTTTATAATTTATAGAAACGGTGATGGGATGATAAAAATTTGATGGCCCGTAGTTGCAAGATTTGTATATTTACACCTTTAAATAAAAGAATATTCATAAAAATTTGATAATTTAATGGTGGTTTGTTAATATAGAGGCGAATGATGATAGGGAGGTTGTGCCATGAAGAAGTTATCAGTTCGACAATTACTAGAGAACCAAGGCATCAAGATTCCACCACATCTAGCTGAAATTGAAAGGAGATGGGAAGGTATTCAAAGTCTAAAACAAGAAATGAATGATGCAAAACTAGAGGACTATGACCTTGCCATCCGAAATATGCCTGGGGGTGATCATGTTGAGTAAAAAAGATTTAGTCTCCATGTCGGTTGAGGAGTTAGCACCTCTAATTGAAAAAAGAGAAGTTTCTTCAGTAGAGTTAACAGAAGCGGTTTTAGAGCATGCAGAAAAGCTCAATGGTGAAATTAATGCCTATGTGAGTTTCAGAAGAAAGAAAGCATTAGAGGAAGCAGAAAAAGCAGATGCGGAAATTGCAACCGGTAATTATCGAGGCATGTATCATGGTATTCCGATGGCCATTAAAGATAATATTTATGTAAAAAATGAAGTCACAACCATGTCATCAAAGATTCATCGTGATTTCGTTTCAGATTACGATGCAACGGCTGTAAAGAAAATGAGAGAAGCAGGAATTGTCCTTATAGGTAAGTTAAACATGCATGAATATGCCTGGGGAATTACGAACAACAGTCCACATTTTGGACCGGTGAAAAATCCTTGGAATTTAAAGAAAGCCCCTGGGGGATCAAGTGGTGGGTCTGGTGCAGCAGTTGTTGCAGATATGACGGTGGCAACGTTAGGAACTGATACTGCTGGCTCAATCCGAATTCCATCATCAGCGTGCGGTATTGTTGGATTAAAACCAACCCATGGTCTTGTAAGTAAATACGGTGTCTATCCGTTATCATGGACACTTGATCATATCGGACCAATGACAAAAACGGTAAAAGATGCGGCAGGCTTACTCGAAGTATTGGCTGGATTTGATAAGAACGATCCAACTTCGGTTGATGTACCTGTTGAAAAATATACAGAACAGGTAAAAGGCGATGTGAAAGGATTAGTAATTGGAATTGAGGAAGACTTCTTCTTCAATAGAGTTGATGCAACTGTTGAAAAGTTAGTCCGCAATACAATACAACAGTTAGCGGACTTAGGCGCCAAAGTGGAACCAGTGAAAATCCCAGCCTTAAAGTATGCGGAGTATGCAGAGTTAGTTACTTCCTTATCTGAAGCATCGACCATTCATCATCGTCATTTAATCGCTCGTCCAGATGATTTTGGCCATGATATCCGTATGCTATTTGAACTAGGTGAGCTATTCACCGCGGTTGAATATCTACAGGCACAACAATTAAGGAGACAACTCAAACAGGACTTTGAAAAGGCTTTCGCACAGATCGATGTCTTAATTGCACCAACATTACCAATTGTCATGCCGGATATCGGGGATAATTTAGTAGACTTGAACGGGGAGCAAGTAGATTTAGTTGAACATACAATCCGCTTAACGGGTCCTGCAAACTTAACAGGTCTGCCAGCCTTAAGTGTGCCATGCGGATTTAAAGGTGACATGCCTGTTGGTTTACAGATTATCGGCCCAGCCTTTAAAGAAGGAACTCTATTGAATGTTGGGTTTGCAATTGAGCAAACAAACCCACTAAAAGGTAGGAAACCTGAAATCTTAGTATCGAACTAAGATGGAAGTTCAAAAGGGTTGTCTCAATGAGAGATAACCCTTTTTCTACTCACAATTTTTTCAATAACGAGGAGACCAATATGTATGCTGTATTGTCCATTTTAATTTTCATTCTAACTTTAGTCTTAATCATTTGGCAACCAATGGGACTTTCAGTTGGAATGTCTGCTACGATGGTCGGGTTGCTTGCGCTTATTACCGGCGTCGTTGGAATCGCCGATGTTGTTCATGTAGTTTCGATAGTTTGGAATGCGACATTGACGTTAGTGGCATTAATGATCATTTCCATAATTCTCGATAAAATCGGCTTTTTTGAATGGGCTGCATTACATATGGCACGAATGGCCGGTGGAAATGGCAACAAAATGTTTATCTTTGTCATTTTCCTTGGTGCCCTTGTGACTGCGTTTTTTTCCAATGATGGAACGGCTCTTATTTTAACACCAATTGTATTAGCCATGGTCCGTTCATTAGGTTTTTCCAGGGAAATGTATCTTCCATATATTATGGCGTCTGGATTTATAGCCGATACGACATCATTACCCTTTGTTATCAGTAACTTAGTTAATATCATTTCAGCTGATTTTTTTGATATTGGCTTTTTTCAGTACGTTATGCGCATGTTTCTTCCAACGATTTTTAGTTTAATTGGTAGTTTATTCATGTTATCTATCGTCTATCGAAAAAACATTCCAAATCAATATGATCTATCAACATTAAAAAAGCCCGAAGAAGCAGTCAAAGATCCGTTACTTTTTAAATGGTCATGGCGATTATTGTTCGTCTTACTCATTGGGTATTTCCTCAGTGAAACTTTTGCGATTCCGTTATCCATAATTGCAAGTATCGTCGCCATCATTTTTATTATTTTTGCTTATCGTAGGACCGTTGTGAATGTCAAGGAAGTGATGAAACATGCCCCTTGGTCGATTGTGTTGTTTTCGATCGGTATGTATGTCGTTGTTTACGGGTTGAAAAATGCCGGACTTACCCAATTTCTTACCAATTTTATTGATCATCTCTCTAGTTTTGGTTTATTTGCTTCTACGATGGGAATGGGTTTTCTAGCTGCCGTGCTTTCATCCATCATGAACAATTTGCCGACGGTGATGATCAATTCCCTGGCCATTGCCGAAGCAAGTGGGGGATGGCAAGAAGCTTTAGTGTATGCCAATGTGATTGGTAGTGATTTAGGTCCGAAAATGACCCCGATTGGGTCACTTGCCACATTGTTATGGTTACACGTTTTAACTTCTAAAGATTTAAAAATTACATGGGGCTATTATTTTAAAGTGGGGGTTATTCTGACCCTGCCGACTTTATTTATTACATTATTAGGTCTATATCTCGTGTTGTTAATCTTTTAGCTCTATTAAGTTAGTTGTTAATGATTGAGAAACAAGAATTTAGGTTTTGTAATACGATTATTATAATTAAAACTATTCAAAAAAAGATGCATCAGGAAAACACTGATTACGATAATTGTATTTACTGCATTTTCCTCAATAGAATCATTACGGTATATGGGTGACAAAAATATGGGTACAAAGAAACTGCCAGAAGTAATTTTAAGAGAATTAACTCTTGATGATGTCGAAGATCATATCAATGGTGTTTAGATAAAGAAGTAACAAAACATTTAAACATGCCAGATCAATATCCACCATTTAGCAGAGAAGAAACGCTAAATTGGATTAAGATGTGCATTGAAAAAACAAATGGATATGAACAAAAAGCGATCGTAACTGAACAGGGTAAACATATAGGTTGGATTGACCTGAAAAATATCGATAAATTAAACAAACACGCTGAACTAGGCATAGCGATTAGGGACAAAAACTATTGGGGAAAAGGGTATGATTATCTGCAATGCAAGAAGCTTTTGTGGGGATTTAATGAATTAGATCTTAACAAGATTTGGCTTAGAGTTGAGGTTGATCATGAAAGAGCCATAAAATCTTATAAACGTATGGGTTTTGTTGAAGAAGGCATTTTAAGACAAGACCGGATTAAGAAAAGGGGAGTTTGTCGATCGTTTAAGAATGAGCATTCTTAAAGATGAGTTCTTCAGCAAAAGAGCGAACAGAACCCTATTCGAAATCAGACTATGATGCCACGTTTATGAGAATGAGGATGACCCTTTGAAAAACGGACAAGAAGCAGGATACAACGTACAATTAGCTACTCAACATCAATTTAAGTCCTTTTTAAATATAATTTGGTCTTTTTTTTTGTAAGGAAGGAGTAGCCTTTCCTTACAAAATAAATTATCGCATGACAAATAAACCTCAAGATTTTTATTAGATACGCTTATATGAATTATAGTTTTACAATTCCGTCAGTAAGTGTGTTTCTTCGCAAACGTTCTTGTTTGGTTTAATGGGCGAAAAGCTCAGGGAGTTCATTTAAAACTTCTACATAACTATTCTAGTTGAACAAGGTCTTAATCTTCTTTCCTACCAGTTATACCATAAAAGAATAGCTTGGTAAGATCCTCTGCTATTGGAAGTGTCATTGTGCCAACATCTTCACGCTGTAAATATTCTTGAAACATCTTTAAATAGAATAAAATAGCTTCATCTGATACCTCAGAGTTAATATATCCTTGTTCTCTACCTTCATTAAAAAGTTTAATGAAGAGTGGAAGGGCTTCCTTTTGATATACTTCTTCAACATAACTCCGTCCACTTGCATAATCTTTCATAAAATCTTGAAAAAATTGTTCGCTTATTTGATTAGCGGCAATTCCTTTATTAAATATTATCTTTTTAATCTTCTCGTTAAATGGAAGGTCATTAACTAATAGTTGTTTTTGTTCATTCCATATCTGATCGACATAATACTTAAAAACTAAACGAACTAGATTATCTTTACTTTCAAAGTAATTATATATGGTGACTTGAGATACATTGGCTTTTTTAGCTATTTCTGTAATGGATACCTTTTGTATTCCATATTCCATAAATAAGGCTAATGCGGCTTCTAATATGTCTCTTTTCTTTTGCTCCCTGCGTTTTTCAAAACCATCCATTTTTTTCACCTCATTGTTAGTTTATTAAAAATTATGTAATAAAACAATAAAAATTGTTGCAGGAATAAGTAATTTTGTATATTATGAACTATATTAATAAAAAAATTTCATAAACTATTAAGATTCTGTGGAGGATTCATATGCTAGAAAACTTGCCAGAAGTTAAAACGGTAAAACTTAAACTAAATGATGTAAATGTCAATTGCTACACGGCTGGAGAAACTGGTTCACCTGTGATACTTTTGCACGGAGCAGGAGTCGATTCAGCAAATATTTCTTGGGGGGAGGTACTAGGTCTTTTAGCAAAAAAACACCGTGTATTTGCTCCTGATCTTCCTGGATATGGAAAAAGTGATAAACCTAATGTAGAATATTCACTTCGCTTTTACATTGATATTTTGAATCAAATAATGGATAGTCTTCACCTTGAGAAGGCTAACTTGATTGGTTTATCTTTAGGTGGAGGTATTTCTCTTGGATTTACACTTCAATATCCAGCTCGAGTAGAAAGGCTAGTATTAGTAGGTGCATGGGGGCTATTTAGTAAACTTCCTTACCATCTTTTATCTTATTGGTATACAAAATCATTCTTAAATGAGCTTTCATATAAATGGGCAAGTAAAAGCAGAAGGTTTGTGAAATGGACGCTAATTAATAGTTTGTTTGGAAATCCTAATAATGTATCGGAAGAACTTATAGATGAAATTTATGCACTTTTACAATCCCCACATGCTGGTAAAGCATTTATGTCATTCCAAAGAAGTGAGATTACACGAACGGGACTTAGAACTAAGTTGGCAGAAAGATTATCTGAAATTAAAAAACGAACATTGCTCGTCCATGGTTCAAAAGATACGACGGTTCCTATTAAACATGCGTTAGAAGCACATAAGGTAATTAAGAACTCCGAAATATATGTAATGGAAGGGTGTAAACATTGGCCGCAGAAAGAGAGACCTGAAGAATTTACCCAGGTTATTACTACATTTCTAGCGAAGGAGTAAGTAAGAATATGTATTCGAACAGGAGATGTAAAGAAATGAACATAATAATTAGACAAGAACAGGTTAAGGACTATAAGTTAACTGAAAAAGTAGTAAAGTGTGCATTTGCTAATGCAGAACACAGTGATGGAAATGAACATAATTTGGTGTCTCGAATTAGAAATTCAGATGCATTTATACCAGAATTATCCTTAGTGGCAATCGATAATGATAATAGTCGAGTAATAGGACATATTCTTTTATCCAAGATAAAGATTGTAAATGACAATCAAGTTGTAGAGTCACTCGCTCTTGCACCTGTATCTGTATTACCGGAATTTCAAAATCAAGGTGTAGGTAAGCTATTAATTCGTAAAGCATTGAAAAAAGCAAAAGAGCTTAGATTTAATTCGGTTGTCGTCTTGGGGTATCCAGAATATTATTCCAAGTTCGGTTTCAAAAAAGCATCTACTTGGGGTATAAAATCTCCTTTTGAAGTACCGGATGAGGCATTCATGGCAATGGAGTTAGGTGAAAATACTCTTGATAAAGTTTCAGGAGTTGTTGAATATCCTAATGTGTTTTTTGAAAAAATGTAAATTGTAAGTTGAATTCAAGTATAGGACTATAACTGAAGTTTCTTTCAACAGGTTTGAAATATGTTTTTTTCTGAAGGAGTTCTAAAATTGGAGTGGATGCAGTTTTTTTCGATCGTTTTAAATATCTTTATTGTATTTTTGTTGTTTAGACACCCATAAATTTTAATGAAATGATTTTTTTATAGTGAACAAGTGAAAAATGGGAACACGCCCAAATGTAGATGTATCAAGCGTTTGGGCGTGTTTGTAAAAATCGTAGAAATTATAATGTCTTTATACCGTTTTACACATTTTTACAAAAAGCTTGGCTTATTTAGTAGCTTGTTCGATGTCTGCCTTCAATTTTTTAAACCATTTTAAGTTCACTAAATGATGAGAACGGGAATTTTCGTTCATGCGACGAAAATAGTCAATTTTACCAGGTGGTTCTTTAGTGGTTGCCAGGTATTTATCCAGAAGAGCAATTCTGGCTTCAGTTTGATCAATTTGTGATTGGATTAATTCTAATAATTTATGTTTATCAAATTCATCTGCGAAGAGGAATACCCCATAGAATTGTAAGTTTTACATACTCGGATTTCGTTCCATATTTGATCATTAATTTATTGAATTCTTCTCTTCCTAAAGATGTGATTTTAAAGGAGGGCATTTCACGACCGTTGTTTGGACTGATTTGATGTGTTTGTTCAATCAACCCTTTTTCTTCAAGCTGTTGCAAATGGTAATAAAATGATCCTTTGGTAAAGTTAACGATATATTTATAATGTCGTTTTTCCATTAAATTTAATTGTTCATATCCATGAGCCCCAGGGTTTTGAATTAATAAACCAAGGATTAATAAGGGAATCAAGGTTGCATCACCTTCGTTATTCGTGCTTCAAATTCCGCGTATGTTATTTTCCCTAGAGCCAAATCCATACTGTGAATATAAATTTGTTCAGATTTCGAATAGTCATGGTTTATTTTTAATGATTGATCTTCATCCGAAAGAGGCTCTAAGATATGACACCTTTTCGAAAATGCTTGGAAGCGTTGAGAAATGGCATTAAAATGAATACCATCCGGATTGGCAGTTAGACCTTTTGCCGTAACAAAATAACAATTTGGCTGCTCATAAGCAAATCGACGTAATTGTTCGTTGATTTTTTGAAACTCTGGTGAGTGCTTTCCGAAACCTGTTTTCCCTAGAAACTCACCAAGCTCACCAATAATTAATGGGACATCTTGAAGATCAGACGATTGAGTGGAATTTAATGTACTAACGAAGTAGGTTTATTATTTCATTTACTTTTATTTCTTTATAATGTAAAATATTGATTGATTAATCAATCAATAAATATAAAGGATGAATCTTAAATGTCAAGCGAAGATCAAAAGAGAACGATTGAACAAAAGAAAGAAAAAGTATTAGAGTCTGCGATTAAACGTTTTTCAAAAAAAGGTTATGATGCCACTACTATAAGTGAAATTGCAAAAGATGCAAATGTAAGTTTTGGTCTCGTTTCCACATATTATGGAAATAAAGAAGAACTTTTTACAGTATGTGTTACAAAACCTGCTGAATCATACTTAGAAGAAATGTTGAAGTTTAATACACAACCTGCCATATTCAAGACTGAAATCTCACAAATGATTAAAAATCATATCAAAATAATTTATAATCGGAAAGACTATTTACGACTACTGGTTCAAGTGAATAGTCAATATGAGCGTTTTCCTAAAGCCTTTCAAGTAGCAAATTTGTATACACAAAAACTAACGAAAAAAATTGAGTTACTCATCCGCAATGGACAGATGGCAGATCAATTGGCTTCAGGAAATACAGAAAAAATTGCGATAGCCTATGTAAGTTTGTTATTTGGTTTACGATTATCTTATGCAGACGATCCTACATCAGAAGATTGGAACCAGTTTGCAGAAATTGCATTACGATTATTTGGCCCTAAATAATGGGGCCTTTTATTTCTGATTATTTTTGATTGATTAATCAATCAAAAATAACTACGGTCAATTCATATAACTTGGGGGGAGTTTATGAAGCAAATATTCAAATTTAACAAAACTATCCAGTCTCGAATGATTCTAAACTTTTTTCAAGTAGTCGGTTCAGCTATGGTAATGCCTTATTCCGTTGTATACTTTTCAAATAAAATCAGTGCTGCATTAACCACTGCTACTATTCTTTTAGTTGGCGTTTTTAGTTTATTAGGATATTTAATTGGAGGTAGATGTTCAGATCATATCGGGAGGAAGAAAGTTATCATAGTTAGTGAGTTAGTTTCAGGAATTAGTTTTATTTTAATCAGTTATTTTGATTCTTTCTTTCATTTCTATGCAATTCCCATAATACTTTCATTTATGACAATATATTTTTTTGAAAGTGCTGCTAATCCTGCCTATTCTGCACTAATCATTGATGCCAGTGATGAGAATAATAGAAGTATCATATACACATATTTTATGTGGATTTCTAATGTGGCATTTGCGATTGGAAGTATTTTAGGTGGATTCTTTTTTGAAAAGTATTCTCCTCTTTTATTTTTTTTAGTAGGAGCATCATCTATTCTTTCGGCTTTTTGTACTTGCTATTTTATAAAAGATACGTATATACAGCAAAGTAAAATCGTGCAAAATACAATTGAAAAAGATGTAGATCTTAAAAAGGAACCGTTTAAGATGATGAGGTTATTCGCTTCTAGAGTTTTTGTTTTATTATGTATAGGCAATCTACTAATAAATCTATTAAGTGAACAATTTCCCAATTACTTATCCATAAGAATCGTTTCAAATTATCCATTTGGAGATATTACGGGGTATCATATGATTGGCTATTTACACGTAGTAGATACAGTAATAACAGTTTTTGCAGTTGGGGTCATTTTGAAATCTACATCTAGTTTATCTGAAAAAGGGAAAATGATTTTAGGGTTACTACTGTTTATCCTAGGATATATTTGTTTAAGTTACTTTTTACAGCCGATTTTTTTACTATTTGGAATGGTCCTGATATCTATTGGGAGATTAATCTATTACCCAACTTTACAATCTATTACCGCAAAAATTATACCTGAAGAAACGAGAGGAACCCATCTATCAATTTTAGGATTATTAGCGGCGTTGGGCGGCATATTATCTAGTTTGTTTATATTAGGAATGGAATATATTACTGAAATGGGTATCACCACAATTAATATCTGTTTAGGGACTTGTATTATTTTTAATTATGTTTCAGTTTATAGATTTATAAAAAAGGAGTATGAAAAGGAATAATTCAGCTACTAATGAAATTTTTAAAGAAAGAATAAAGTGGTTTGTGAAAAGATGATTAAAATCTATAGTTAAAACAAGTATAAATAGAAGAAATAAAAGTATCGTAATGTTCACTCCATATTTTATTTTAAACAGCATTTTCACAGCTGAATAAAATAAATCTTCTGATGGTTTGGATGATTTGAATGGTAATGAATGTTAGAATAAATTTAAGTTATTTTGCAAAAAGGGTCCGGTTAGGTTTGTAAAGTATAGAGAAAAAGAGATACTACTAGTGCGTGAGGTTATATTGAGGAAAATTATTTCTTCGTCGGTCACGGGCTCACTGTTTTTGCTGTATTGCTTGGTTTGGTCTAAATATTGGATAAGTTTCTGGATTCAAAAAGTTTTGTTGTTATGTATTTACAGTAATGTCGAACTTTAATATTGGAATAGAGGTGATCAAATGAAAAATATAAATTGTAGAGGTCCTAAATGTAGGGAAAGATTGGTAGAAAACTATATAATTAAACCAACTGCGCATACCAAATTATTAGAAGGTCAAAGCAAACAAAGTTGTACAGGTCAAATATTAAAGGATACATATTATTTATTTGAATATGTGAATAAACACGATCCAACTGATTCAGGTGGTTTCTATTGTGGATATCATGCAGCAGAACACTTTTTAAATTTAATTCAACACGACGGTTTGCCTTTGTTTAATCCATTAATACAAGACATTATTACCACTGAAAATAGTAATAAATCCAACGAAAATAATAATAAATCCATCAATAAAGTTAGTGATTTCAATTCGAGTGAAAATTCAAAAGGTACAAAGAAATGGAATCATACTGCTAAACAATTATATAACGCTATTAACTTATTAATCATATGTTGGGATACACCAATATATGGACCTTTAGCGAAATACAAAGCTGATTTAGAAAAGTATTACTATTGTGAACCGTTCTTTGAAAGAATTAAATTTGTAAATCGGATTATAGGGAAAGATTATAAAAATCGTACCTTAACTCAAATGTTGAATGATCTACGTAAAAATAATCCTAAATTAAAACATTTTCAATTAGATTTGTTAGAGGAAAAATTAAGAGAAAGAGGAATAGAATCAAGATTTTAGAAGATTTGGCTTGCGATCTAATTGTGTCAATAGCATTCAGATTTCAAGATTTTAAAAAATTATTATTTCCAATGTATGCTTGACAGAAACAATTTTTGATTCAATCCCGACTTCAAGATAGTTATAAGACAAAACCGAGACTATTTTTACTATAAAATAATCCGTAAAAAAACAATATGCTTATCTCCATATGATTATTGAAAACTACTTAATAATCAATCAGCCATCCATAAAAGAACAAGTAATAGTATTAAAGAAAAATGGCATGAAAACGGAACCTGCATTTTGTAAAGTATTGGGATTGGAAGGAGACCCATATGATGCACTTATAGAATTCGGGAAAAATAATGGGATTATTTAATTACTTTATTGAACAAACGGGGCATTATTCAAGAAGGAGTAGTGGATTATGGAATTTTTTGTTAACGGGGCAGTTTGTGGAATAAAGGATTCATTCACATAGTTATTATTGAAAAATCATGGTGTTTATTCATGGTGTACTTTATTACTTTTTAAGTATAATATACCAATATATACAAATCTAGTAAGGAGAATTTTATGTTAAAGGTTTTACACGATGAGCAGTTTGATGAAATTTTTCAAATAATAGAACAATCTTTTCCGATTGATGAATATCGACCGTATGAATCCCAACGAGCATTACTGTCCCAACCGCATTACCGGATTTTTGCTTATGAGAAAGATCGGGAGCTTGCCGGTTTTCTTGCTACATGGGAAGGACCAGAGTTTATCTTTATCGAGCATTTTGCGGTAAAAGAAAGATTCCGTAACGGCGGATTAGGTTCGAAACTACTTCAGGATTTTCTTAAGCAACAAAGAAAACCTGTTGTACTCGAAATTGAACTGCCGGAGGGAGAGCTTGAAAAAAGACGGGCAAACTTTTATAAACGAAACGGTTTTAATCTGAACCCGTGGAGCTATGTACAACCGGCACTTGCTAAAGGTCAAAGCCCGGTGCCCCTTGTCATCATGTCTTACCCTGAGCCTCTACAAGTTCAACAATTTCAATCATTTAAAGATTGGGTTTATACAAATGTTTATTCCTTTATCTAAATTTATCCAGTAAAAAGTGCAAGAACCAGTTGAAAGAAATCGAGGGCAAAACCACTTCTGATTTACGAACACCATTATTTGGCAGTGAAAGAAGACTTAGTTTTATTCAAATCACTTTGGTCGAGTGATAGAAAGTAGGGGATTTTATGGAATCGAAACTAGTCATCATTCGTGGGAATTCAAGAAGCGGAAAAACAACGATTGCGAAAAGACTTCAAAACTATTTTGGTCATGGAACACTCTTAGTTTCCCAGGATGTTGTTCGGCGTGAGATGTTAAACGTTCATGATCGGGATGGGAATCTATCAATTGACCTAATTCGGCAAATTGCAGAATACGGTAAAGGAAAATGTGAATATGTGATTGTGGAAGGGATATTGTACAAGGCCTGGTATGGAGAGATGTTGACGAATTTAATCCGGTTTTTTGAGGGGAATGCCCATGTTTTTTACTATGATCTTACATATGAAGAAACGCTAAAACGTCACAATTCGAGTCCGAAGAAAACGGAGTTCGGAGAAGAAGCTCTCCGTAAATGGTGGAGGGAAAAAGATTATCTTGGTGTACCTGGAGAAACATTTCTAACCAATGATATGTCAGAGGATGATATTTTTACATTCATTATCAAACAATTACAAAAGTGATGACACAAATTGGTGTGTTGATCCAAGAAGGATTAACCACCTTTTTTCAATACCAATTCATATACATCCATAACAAATGCATAAAAAATAAAAAATCAAAGGGTTGACATTTTACCCCACGGGGTATATTATAGGTTATGTGATTGGTAATCACGAACGAATAAGTGAAATCTTAAATAGGCATCAAGTAAAAGTCGTTAGTAAAATACGACTATTTTACCGCCTGGAAATATACCCATACAGGTATATTGATGAAGTCAGCGACTATTTATTTTTAGTAAATTTAATACCATAGGGGGTAACTGAATGATAAAAGCAAATCTTCAATTAGATGCTAAAGGTCTAGCTTGTCCTATGCCAATAGTAAAAACCAAAAAAGCAATTACCGATCTTGAAGAAGGTCAAGTTTTGGAAGTTCAAGCAACAGATAAAGGCTCCAAGGCAGATTTGGCTGCTTGGGCAAGTTCTGTAGGACATCAATATTTAGGAACAGTAGAAGAAGGCGATGTATTTTATCATTACATCCGTAAAGGTTCTAGTGAACCGGAAGTGGAAAAAACATTCGAACACACTGTTTCACTTAATGAAATTGAATCACGTGATGGCTTAATTTTAGATGTGCGTGAAGAGGCTGAATATGCATTTGGGCATATTGAAGGTGCTAAATCCATCCCTTTGGGAGAATTAGAATCAAGACTAGAAGAATTGAATAAAGAACAAGAGATTTATGTGGTTTGCCGTACCGGAAAACGCTCGGATATGGCAGCACAAATTTTAGCTAAAAATGGCTTTACAAAAGTATATAACGTTCTACCAGGTATGACTGAGTGGAACGGTAAACTAACAAAAGAGGTATAGGAGGAATTTAATATGTCTAATAAAGTAGCGATTATTGCAGCAAACGGTGGTTTATTTGATGCCTATAAAGTATTTAATATTGCAACAGCAGCAGCAGCTTCAGAAAAAGAGGTACAAATCTTTTTCACTTTTGATGGGCTAAACTTAATTCATAAACAAGCAATGCACGCTTTAGAAATGCCAGCGGGAAAGGAACATTTAACCGAAGGGTTTGAAAAAGCAAATGTTCCTACTATCCCACAACTAGTTGAGATGGCACAGGAACTAGGTGTTAAATTTATAGCATGTCAAATGACAATGGATGTTATGGGACTTACGAAAGAAGATTTCGTTGATGGTATAGAAGTTGGTGGAGCAGTAACATTCCTAGAATATGCAAAAGATGCATCACCAACATTAACTTTCTAATTAGATGATCAATCTTTATGCAGTGGAGAAATTCTCCACTGTTAAAAAATAACTCAAAATATACCTAGGGGGGTAATTTGGTAATGACAGTATATAAATGGACTGCAGCAGAAGTTGCTCGAAAAGTAATTGATAACGAAGAATTATTTATTTTAGATGTTCGTAATCATGATGCATTTGAGGATTGGAAAATTGAAGGACATAAATTCGAGTATTTAAATATCCCTTACTTCGAATTAATGGATGGTGTAGAAGAGATTTTGCCTAAACTTCCAACAGATAAGGAAGTATTAGTTGTATGTGCTAAGGAAGGATCTTCCGTTATGGTAGCAGAAATGCTTTCTGAAGCTGGTCGTGAAGTTGCATATCTTGAAGGTGGAATGAAATCTTGGAGTAGTTATCTAGAACCAATTAAAGTTTCCGATTTAGAAAATGGTGGGGAGATATACCAATTTGTCCGTTTAGGAAAAGGTTGTTTATCTTATATGGTAATTTCTGAAGGCGAAGCAGCTATTATCGATGCAGTCCGTTTCACGGATGTATTCACAAACTTTGCTAAAGAAAAAGGTGTAGAAATCAAACATGTATTTGATACGCATCTACATGCGGATCATATCTCGGGTGGACGTCACATTGCAGCTGCAACAGGCGCTACTTACTACCTACCACCAAAAGATGCTACAGAGGTAGTATTCGACTACACACCTCTAACAGATGGGCTAAACATTAAAATTGGTGCATCTCAAATTGATGTAAATGCATTTTACTCACCTGGTCATACAATCGGTTCGACTTCATTTATAATCGATAATCAGTTCTTATTAACAGGAGATATTCTTTTTATTGATTCCATTGGTCGTCCTGACTTAGCAGGACTTGCGGAAGACTGGGTAGATGATCTACGTGAAACATTATATTTTCGTTATCGTGAACTTGCAGAAGACCTAGTCGTATTACCAGCACACTTCATGATTATTGATGAATTAAATGAAGATGGTACTGTAGCAAGAAGACTAGGTGATTTATTTAAAGAAAACCATGGTCTGAATATCGAAGACGAAGGTGAATTCCGTCGTACGGTAACGGATCATTTGCCACCACAACCAAACGCATATCAACAAATTCGTCAAGTCAATATGGGTAAAATTACTCCAGATAATGATGAACAAACTGAAATGGAGATTGGTCCAAACCGTTGTGCCGTCCGCTAAATGTTGATTTGTAATTTGAAACAACAATTGATATTAAAAAATTTTAATTTGATATTCTGAGAGAGGCTGTTTGTAAAACATAAAATAGGGACTTAATTCGGAAAACTTTAAATATAAAATGGAGGACTATCAAATGAACATTACCAAAACATTAGATGCAAAAGGTCTTGCATGTCCAATGCCTATCGTTAAAACCAAAAAAGCAATCGATGCGATTAAATCAGGAGAAGTACTTGAAGTAGTTGTTACAGACAAAGGTGCATTGAACGATATACCTGCTTGGGCAAAATCAGGCGGCCACACTGTGTTAGAACAAAAAACAGAAGAGGATGTTCTATACTTTTATATTCAAAAAGCATAATGAAAATCAAATAGCGAGTAGAATCACTACTCGCTTTTCCTGATGTAGAAAGAAGGTTTATCAATGGTTTTAACATTTATTATCGTCATATTTGCTATTGGATTTATTGGTTCATTCTTATCCGGTATGTTAGGCGTCGGCGGTTCCATTATTAAATATCCGATGCTATTATATATTCCACCTTTATTTGGTATAGTAGCATTCACGGCCCACGAAGTGTCGGGGATAAGTGCTATACAAGTATTATTTGCCTCCATCGCTGGAGTATGGGCGTATCGTAAAGGAGGATATCTAAACAAACAACTCATCATTTATATGGGTGGAGCTATTCTCATTGGTAGCTTAATTGGTAGTTATGGATCTAGTTTATTATCGGAACAAGTAGTAAATGTCGTATATGGCATTCTTGCTTTAGTTGCGGCAGTGATGATGTTTATACCAAAAAAGCTAGTGGATGATATGCCATTAAATGAAGTGACATTTAATAAGCCACTGGCAGCAATTCTAGCTTTAGTAGTTGGAATCGTATCTGGTATTGTTGGAGCAGCAGGAGGATTTTTACTTGTACCAATTATGTTAACAGTTCTGCATATCCCAACGAGAATGACGATTGCTACAAGTTTAGCTATTACCTTCATATCTTCCATTGGGAGTAGTATTGGTAAACTGATCACGGGGCAGGTAGATTATTTACCAGCTATCATTATGATTATTGCAAGTTTTATCGCCGCCCCACTCGGTACGAAGGTTGGTAAGAAAATGAATACCAAAATCTTACAGTTTATTCTAGCTATTATGATTGCTAGTACTGCCATTAAACTTTGGATCGATATTTTATAATGTGATTTAATATTAACTTTTTACTATTTACAATTGTTTAGAATGCAACAATAAGACAGAAGGCCTCCCTTTTTAAAAAAATTTTGGATACAAATTATATTGGAAAAAATTTTTTAGCTGGCACCTTGACAATATACCTTAAGGGGTATATTATAATGCTTATAAATTCAATGAATAAGTTTATTATTGTAATATGAGTGCAACTAAAACACATTTGTAAAATGACTTACCGCTATATCAAAAAGGTATTATAATAATTTTTTATACAATTTGTCACTTTAAGATGATAGACAATCCTTTTTTAAAAGGGAGGAATATTGAATGGAATATGATAAATCAGTTGTCAATCGTTTAAAACGAATTGAAGGACAGATCAAAGGTGTTTTAAATATGATTGAACAAAATAAAGATTGTCGAGACGTGATTACTCAATTATCTGCCTCACGTTCTGCCATTGATCGTACAATTGGTTTAATTGTGAGCATGAATTTAGAACAATGTGTTCGTGAAAATATAAAAAATGGTGAAGATACGCAAGAACTTGTAAAAGAAGCAGTAAATTTATTAGTAAAAAGTAGATAAAGGTTCAACAGCTTTTCTTTAATTAGAAAAGCGTTGCATGCCTTTTTTGTATTTTTATACCCGGGTGGGTATAAAAGTTTTAAATATAGATGCATGAAAATAGGTAGGATATTTTAATTGTTAGTAATATACCTTTAGGGGTATTAAGGAGGAGGCTTTAAATCAATGGGAATAATGGAGTGGATTATTATTGTTGCTGTTGCTCTTATTTTTCTTAGCCGTTTTATTCCAACAAAAGGGATAACGAATATAACTGTTGAACAAGCGAAGAAAAGAATAAATGATAAAAATATTCAATGTATAGATGTTCGAACAACAGGTGAATATAAATCAAACCATCGACCACAGTTTAAAAATATTCCCCTTAACGAACTACCGAATAAAGTAAATAAGCTAGATAAAAATAAAGATATTATTGTCATTTGTCAAAGTGGTATGAGAAGTGCAAAAGCAGCAAAATACTTAAAAAAACAAGGTTTTAAAAATATTTATAATGTTAAGGGCGGAATGAGTGCTTGGTATTAAGAAAGGAAGAAGTCTAATGGCAAAACAAATTACACCAGAAGAAGTTGAGGTGCGTCTAAAAAATCAAGAAGCTGTGGATATTATTGATGTTCGCGAAAATGCTGAAATAGCAACTGGGAAAATACCGGGAGCAAAACATATCCCATTAAGGCAACTCGCACTCCGTAAAAACGAATTAGATAAAAAGAAGAGTTATATTATTGTCTGCCAATCGGGGAATCGCAGTAAGGCTGCCTGTGGAATCCTAGAGGCACTTGGATTCAAAGTAGAGGATATGATTGGCGGCATGAATAATTGGACAGGTAAGGTAGAATAAGAAAGATGATTAATAATTAATAGTGGGGATTAGATATGAATCAAAAAGTTACGGTTTATACAACTACCATGTGTCCAGTATGTAAAATGGTAAAGAATTTTTTAAATCTAAATGATATCTCTTATGAAGAGGTTAATTTAGAAATTCATCCAATTGCAATGGTAAAATTAATCTCAAAAACAGGGAAATTCACTGTACCGCAAACAAATATTAATGGTAAATGGATTTCGGGCTTTGATCCAGTGGGATTATTAAAAGCGATACAGGTGTGAAATCACTTTACTCATAATATTATTAAGTAGATCTTATAATTCGATATACCCCATTGGGTATGCGGGGTTATAAAGTGAAAATTTTGAGGAGGAAAAAAATAATGAAAAACAATATTACTGTCTATACAACAACAAGCTGTCCGTTTTGTACAATGTTAAAAGGTTTTTTGCAGCAAAACGGTATTCCATTTAAGGAAGTAAACGTAGAAAGGGATCCCATTATGATGCAAAGATTAGTAAATCAAACAGGTCAAATGGGAGTTCCACAAACAGAAATAAATGGGAAATGGGTTATTGGATTCGATCCAGAACGTTTGATGGATTATTTAGAAAAATAAAAATATAGTAGTAAAAGAGTTATAGTATTAATATAATATAAAATAGACAAAAGGAAGCCTGAATTTCTTTTTTATGAGATTCGGGCTTTTTTAGAAATGTAATATAAAAAATAAAATGGAGGCAATTTTTGAAAATGTATTAACATTAATCAAAAATTGCCTCTTTTATTTGTTAAACGGGTGCAGGATAATGCTATTTTTTATTTCCAACATCCGGTTTAATACTTATTTTTAGATGAACTAGATACTTTCATAGCTAATAAAACAATCATCCCACCAATCACAATTAATAAAATGTCTACCAAAATTTCCCAACCTTGAAATGCTGAAATATAATTTACTAAAAACCAACTTTTGCCACCATTAGTCAAATGGTTGATTAATCCACCTATTCCTTGGATAAGAAAAAGTAAACTTAATCCGTTAAGTATTTCTTTCATACTTGAACACCTCATTCATATTTTTAATTTAAAATTCCTCTAATCCCTATGTTAAAAAAAACGACACCAACTAATCCTACTGCTCCTAAGATTGAAGTAATGGGTAACTCATTTAATTTTGATCTAATTTTATTTAAAAAAGATTGTAGTTTTTCTTTGAACAAAATATTTATCCCTAATAAAAGTAGGGAAGGAAGTACCATTACAATGTTGTACCCGATGATAATTAGGACAGAAGAAGCAGGCTTCATTGCTAGATGATTCATTAATGAAATAGAATAGAAGTAGGGCAATGCTGTTACAAATTCTGTTAGAAAAATTATGATGCCTAAAACAACCATGCCTCTAATGGTCGATTGCTGTGGAATCCAAGAAGTGATTCGTCGAATTGAATTTTCGCTTGGTTTAATGAAGCTAATGACAAGAAGAATTGCTCCAGAAACAGTATAAAACCAGTTGATAAAATCAAATTCAGAAATTTGTTCGATCAACTTCAATAGAGTTTCTCCACCAAAATACAATAATAAACCTGTTATGAAATATCCTAACTGTACAATGACTATAAACACAATAAGTCGAGAAGGTAACTGATTCGGTTGTGTAAGTAATAAATAGCCGGTTACACCAAGTACACCAGGACTTAAAATATCAATTAATGCACATATGGATATAATCATTAGAGCTACAGAAAAGTCTATGGATGAAGATGGCATCATTGTTTCAATCATTTGAATCAAATATTTAGTACCCCCTTGGTATTATGTGATATTATCTAAATAACACGATGTGCTAAATAAATAATAACACACTGTATTAAAAAGAGGAAGTGATTTTTTCTGTGCCAAAAATTGTGAATCACGATCAAAAGAGGAAAGTAATTGCTGAAGCTGCATGGAAAATTATTGAGAGTGATGGAATTGAAAAAGCATCTATACGAAGAGTAGCCGCTGAGGCTGGGATGTCTCCTGGAGCTTTGCGACATTATTTTTCAACAAAAGATGAAATGTTAATTTTTATAATGGATTACTTTTTCGATATTGGGAAAAAACGTTCAGATGATAAAGAATGGTCAAAAGATCCATTACAGGCAGTTGAGGAAATATTACTAGAACTTGTACCAATCGATGAAGAAAAGAAAATTGAAGCGAGTGTTTGGTGGATTTTTGCACTTCGTTCCCTGACGAGTGAAGTATTAAAGGAGAAAAAAGAAGAATTGACGAATGGTACATATGAATTAGCAAATTCACTTTTGGAAATCTTAGCTCTCAAGGGGATACTCTTGGATTCAGTCGATTTAGAGTTAGAAAAAAGTCGCTTAGCAGCCTTTATTGAAGGATTATCCGCTCATGCTTTACTAAGACCTGATGTTTACACCCCAGAAAAGGTGAAGGAGGTTATCCGTTATCATTTAGAAACACTTTGTGATAAGGGAAATATAAAATGAATTACTTAAAAAGGTGGCAGTATTCTATTAGAATGCTGCTTTTTATTGTTTTTAAAGTGATGTGAATGGTGGAGAAGTCTTGATAGTGATTTTCTATGTGCAGAACTAATGTTGAAAACGTTGCAGGGGTGTTGATAGGGAACTTCTACGCTCAGAACTAATGGTGGCAACGCTGAAGAAGTGTTGATAGAGATCTTCTACGCGCAGAATAAATGTTGAAAACGCTGAAGAAGTGTTGATAGAGCGCTTCTACGCGCAGAAATAGTGGTGAAAATGCTGAAGAAGTGTTGATAGAGCGCTTCTATGTGCAGAACTAATGTTGAAAATGCGGAAGAATTGTTGATAGAGAGCCTCTATGTGCAGAAACTAATGGTGAAAACGCTGAAGAAGTGTTGATAGAGCGCTTCTACGCGCAGAACTAATGTTGAAAATGCGGAAGAAGTGTTGATAGAGCGCTTCTACGTGCAGAACTAATGTTGAAAATGCGAAAGAAGTGTTGATAGGAATTTTCTATGTGCAGAACTAAATGTGAAAATGATGAAGAAGTGTAGATAGAGATCTTCTACGTGCAGAACTAATGATGAAAACGAAGATCTCAAATATAACTTGAATTAAAGAGTGACGACTGCATTTGGCCGATACTTTTTTAAAATAATAAAATAGAGGGGTCGGGCTTATATAAAATTATATAAAGAGTATTTCAAAATTATGTTAAATAATATTTATACTGATTTTTTCAGAGTTATAGGTGGATTATGCTTATGTCAGAGATAAAACAAAATATAAGTAAAGTCGATTTTTTTGAGCCAGCAAAAAAAGGAGACTTACAAATCTTATCGTAAAGGATTTGATAAATAAACTCGATATTAGACGGATTTAAACCGTGGGACTTTTCATTAGAAAATAGTATTGTTGACAAGTTTGTATATTTAATTGGAAATGGATTTGTTAACAATGAATTTGCTAGTAATTTAAGTGGTTTATGGACTTTAGTTATTATTGCTGATACTTTATACACATTGTCATATGTTATTTTTCCGAAAAAGAACAAATAAGTATAGTTTTTAATATGCTGTACCGTAGACAAAGTTCGAATCCCCTAAGATGTTACTAGGAAAATAGGGTTCCGATAGAAAATTGAAAAACACGCCCGAACGCAGATAAATCAAGCGATTGTGCGTGTTTTTGTTTTTTTGGTAAAAATTGTAGAAAAGAGCATATTTTTATGCTTTTTTACACATAGAATTTATCGAAATAATATGCAAAAAACTCTCCAAATTATTCTATCTTTATTTCTTGAGATGTACATAATGTATTTTTAATAGTTTGTTGTGTCATTCTAATTTTTATCCTGCAGGTGGTGTAGGGGCGGCAGTAGTTGTATTGGTTCTAGCACCTAGCTCCTGATCCAATAATAAAATAGCGGAAGGATTATTCTCGGCCAGTTTAAGTCGGTCAACAATCGTTTTGGCTTGCGCTTCTTCGTCAATTTGTTCTCTTAAAAAGTCTTGTATAATTACAGTGGCTTGAGGATCTACTTGATTAACGTAGTTAAAAGCCTGCCGGTAAGAATTTGTAACAAATTGCTCATGTGCTAACACCTTTTGAAAGGTTTCTAATGGTGTCCCGAAATCATTAGGCTGTGCAGGAAGGTTCATGAGTTGTACAGTGCCATCACGATTTACAACAAAATCAATTAATTTAAGCATATGGGTTCTTTCTTCTTCGGATTGTAAGCGAAGCCAGTGGGCCATACCTGTTAAGTTCAGTCTCCCCATATAGGCAGACATAGCAAGATACAATGTTGTAGATAAATGTTCCACTTGAATTAAATTATTGAATAGCTTTTGAAGTTCCTCGTTCATGCTCTTCACTCCAATTATGTTCTATTTTGCTTTTTATTTACATCTTTTAAATAAAATAGATAAAAGTTACTCGGATTACACTATTTAGGCGAATTCATTACCAGGAGATGTAGGAATATCATTTCAAAAACTGGGGCTATACCCACCCATCTTCAGCAATATTACATATCTTAATAAGGAAAACATTCGTCTCCATTGAAATCGGTTCTGGTCTTGATGAGCTGAAAGGTAAAGTTTGGAGAATTGGTTTAATGGGTCACTCTTGCAATCCCAAAAATGTCATCACTGTCTTAAGTGCCCTTGAGCAAATTTTAGTTAACGAAGGCGCTAAAGTTGAAACAGGTGTAGCGGTAAAAGCTGCGATGGATTATATGTATAAAGAGAATGTATTAGTTGGTTAATTTTTAAAAATAGTAAACTAACAAATTATGAAAAGGTTTCATTTATCAAATTAGATTTTATGATAAATGGGACCTTTTTTATTTAAAATATAATAAGAATCTGTAAGCAGGAAAATAGTATTTTTATATTGAAGACTTAATAGTAAAAAGTAGACATAAAGCGGGTAATTTTGTGGAATCTAAGCTAATCATTATACGCGGTAATTCAGGAAGTGGGAAAACAACGACAGTAAAAAGACTTCAAAACCATTATGGTCATGGAACACTTTATATATTATAGTAAGATAGTTGTATACTAAAAAGGAAAAGTGTTTGTTTTTTTAAAAAAATTATTAGGTGGTCAATCAAGTGAGGATTAACCACCTTTTTTGAACGTTCAAACTTTAATTACTCACCATAATTTTCCCATGGAACTTTCGATTCCGCGGTCCATCAAATTCACAAAAATATACGCCTTGCCACGTACCAAGCACGAGTCTGCCATTGGAAATGACTAATGTTTGCGCATGTCCAACTGTGCTTGTTTTTAGATGGGCTGCCGTATTACCTTCCATATGTCGATCTTCCGGGTGATTCCACGGATAAACTTCCGCAAGACGGCGGAGAAAATCGGTTTTCACATCAGGATCGGCATTTTCATTCACCGTAATTCCTGCCGTTGTATGTAGTGAAGACACAACCAGAATCCCGTCTTTTACACCTACTTCTTGAATCCAATTCTCAAGCTCGTGCGTAATTTCAATCATCTCATCATGCTTATTAGTGCGTAAGTGAAAAATCTTTTCCATCGTTAACCTCCGTTCTAAGTAAGTACATATTTCAATCTATAAACCATTTTATATAATTTTTGCTCTATATTACAGGATAAAAAACGAACATAAGTAATCTAGCGATTTTATTTTTTTATAAAAATTATGCTATTCAAAAGGTTGGCGAATGTTTATACTAATTTTGAAAGGGTTTTACAGAAATTGGAAAATAAGGGGAGAAAAAAGAATGAGCAAAAAAGAGATGCTTGTGTATCGTTTTGAAAGAGTCGTCAACGCACCGATTGATGTGGTGTTTGAATACGTTGACAATGATGAAAAAGTAAAATTATGGAATACGATGATAGTGGAAAATATTTATGAATCTGAGGAAGATGCCCGCATGGGAAAACCGGGAACAAAATTTAAATCGGTCCAAAAATTTGATAATAAAACGTTTACGGTCGATTGTGTTATGACTGAATATGATCCGCCATATAAAATAGTCCTGCATTCTGAGTCTAAAGAAGGCATCAGTATTAGCCGGTATTTTTTATCAAGAGAATATAACAGTACGAGATTAGTCGTTGAAGCATCCTTAATACCACGTAACTTTTTATATAAGTTCACAGCAAAAATTTTTGGAAAAGCAGCGGGGTTTGTATTTAACGAGCAATTTGAGAACTTAGTGAGATTGATCGAAGAAGAGTTAGATGAAGCGTATTAGCCAATAATATACAATTGAGTAGGTTATAAGTACTCGTGTCTTTACTATTGAAAGAGGCGATTTAATGAAATTATTATTCGTGATGATTGGCGGATTTTTTGGAGCAATATGCAGATTTGCTTTAAGTGAATGGATACATACAAACAACGAATTCCCTTTAGCCACTTTATTAATTAACGAAAGTGGATGTTTTCTGCTTGGTTGGTTTTTAACATTTGTTAGCCAATTGAGAAAAATCCGGCCAGAATTTACACTACTTGTTGGTACTGGATTTATCGGATCTTTTACAACTTTTTCAACGTTTTCAATGGAAACACTGTCTTTAATTCAGAGTGGTTTTATTTTTATGGCGTTTTTTTACGTTTTGACCTCAACAGTTCTCGGAATTCTTTTAGCCTATGCAGGTTACCATTTCGCAATTGCAAAAAGAGAGAAGTGACTTAAATGATTTGGCTCATCGGAATAGGCGGTGCTTTAGGGGCAGCGACAAGATTTTTAATAGGAAACATCTTAAATAAGAGAACTTTTCCCTTTGGAACTTGGCTAATAAATAGTTTCGGTTCATTTTTACTTGGATTACTCACACAATTTTATATTTCAAACGAGATCAGCGACGGTTTATTTTATCTTGGAGGGATAGGATTCTGCGGCGCTTTTACAACATTCTCAACCTTTGGGTATGAAACGATAACGCTGATGCAATTCAATAAAAAGAAATTAGCCCTTTTTTATGTCGTTTCCTCAATCGTGTTAGGCGTGATTTTTGCGATGGTTGGTTTTTACATATAAAAAGGCAGAACACACGATAGATATGTTCTGCCGTGGAGCTACTGTCATTTATATATACGAAATTAACATGCCTCCAAGAGCGCCTGTTACGACGATAATCCAAGGTGGTAATTTCCAGTGTACTAACATACTAAAGAGAAGTGCAGCTAGAGCAAAATCTTTTGCTGTGTGGATCGAACTTGTCCAAATCGGATTATAGAGTGCCGAAATTAAGATTCCTACAACTGATGCATTGATTCCAAGTAATGCCCCTTTTATTTTCGGATTACTCCGTAGCGCATCCCAAAATGGTAATGTACCTAAAATAAGTAGGAACGCAGGTAAAAAGATTGCAAATGTAGCAAATAATCCACCTTGCCAGCCGTTAATCACAGCACCAATGTACGCCGCGAATGTAAATAGTGGGCCAGGAACAGCTTGAGCCGCACCGTAACCTGCAAGAAATTGTTGTTCCGTTAACCATCCGGTAGGAACAAATTGTTGTTCTAATAATGGTAATACAACATGACCTCCACCAAAAACAAGCGCCCCAGATCTGTAAAAGCTATCAAACATAGCAATCCATTGTACTGTTGTCAACTGACGTAGTATGGGTAGAAGGATTAATAGTCCAAAAAATAAAGTTAAACAAAAATAGCCGAAGCGGCGTGAAATAGGGAAATATGTAACTTTTGCTTTATCAGTGTCTGTTTGCTGTCTATAAAGTAGGAAACCGACAACTCCAGCAAATAAAATTACACCGATTTGTGAATACGCTGTTTGCCATAATAATGTGACGACTAATGCAAATAAGGCAATCGTTTTTCTTTGAAGATCAGGTGTTAACTTTTTTGCCATACCTAAAACAGCGTGGGCCACAACGACAACGGCAACGATTTTTAAGCCACTAATCCATCCCGCATTTTCAATGCCAAACGTATGTAAAAGAGAGGCAAAAATAATAAGTGCAATTACGGAAGGAAGCGTGAAACCGAGAAATGAAATAATTCCTCCGATTACTCCACCACGCATAACACCGATACCAATGCCGACTTGACTACTAGCCGGTCCAGGTAAAAATTGACAAAGTGCTACTAAATCGGCATAACTTTTTTCATCCATCCACTTTCTTCTTCGTATGTATTCCTCATGAAAATAACCTAAATGTGCAATAGGCCCTCCAAAGGAAGTTAGCCCAAGTCTCGTAGAAATAACGAGTATTTCTAGCCATGTTTGAAAAATGTTTTTATTTTCTTTCATAATGTCCCGCCTCATTTATTCTATTGTAAATATCTTTACCTAGCTGATTAGTTTGTCCCATTTAGACACACGCTACTAATAATAACATATTACAAACATTGAGCCAAAAAGTTTGACTGGGGTAAAACGGTAAGGGAAGTTAAGAGCGCGTGGTTATTGCATTATGGTGGTGTAGGATTTTATACTTTTTAACAAACTTCATTATATTTAATGGTATGAAAGACAAATTAGTCAGAAAAATTAGAAGATGTGGCTTTCATTGTACATATGAAGGACATAAGGTTGAGGAAAAATGCGAGAAGTGTCTTTCATGGCGTTTATGAAGGACACAATTGTCGGAAAAACTGTGAGAAATGTCTTTCATCGAGGTTATGAAGGACAAATTTCTCAGATAAAAAGGAAGAACTGTCCATCATTGCGTTAATGAAGGACAAAAGAGTCGGAAAAACAGTAAGAAATGTCTTTCATCGAGGTTATGAAGGACAAATTTCTCAGATAAAAAGGAAGAACTGTCCATCATTGCGTTAATGAAGGACAAAAGAGTCGGAAAAACAGTAAGAAATGTCTTTCATCGAGGTTATGAAGGACAAATTTCTCAGATAAAAAGGAAGAACTGTCCATCATTACGTTCATGAAGGACAAAAGAGTCAGAAAAACAGTAAGAATTGTCTTTCATCACGTTTATGAAAGACAAAATTTCCCGAAAAGCGGTATAAAATGTCCTTCATCCCAAATCTACAATTTCTCCTAGGTATTAGAAACTGTATTTTGTTATAGTAAACTCCATCGTGACTTGTAACCGTCAAGTAAAATTAAACAGTTTTCCACATTTAAGGTTCAACAGTTTACCGCAATTAAGATTCAACACCTGACTCTTCAAATAAAACCTGTCTTTACTTCATTCTTATACTATCTTGATGTTCATCAAATGTTATAATTTCACTTCTATGGAGGAGGCGATCTAAGTTCGCCGTTGTTAATAATGGTGTTCAACAGATGGTGGCAAAACTTATAGTGTGGAAAATAAATTTACTACTTTTACATTTACACTAGATTTATAGTGCAATACTGGATATTAATAGAAATTAAAATTACTTTTTAGTATAATAAGTAAAATTTTACACACTAACACACTAAAGTGTAAAATAACAAGAATTGCTTCTTTATAATATAAAAGGAAGTGGTACGAGATGATCACGTTGCAACAGTTAAAATATGTTATTGAAGTTTCCAGGAGTCGTTCGATTAGTAAAGCAGCGAAAAAGTTGTTTATCAGTCAGCCAAGTTTATCCAATGCGATTAAAGAGTTAGAAAACGAAATTGGGATCACGATTTTTTTACGAACAAATAAAGGGATTATTTTAACAGCAGAAGGTTCGGAGTTTCTCGGTTATGCTCGGCAAGTGGTGGAACAGGCTGCACTTTTAGAAAACCGGTATTCCAATACACAACAAATGCAGCATCATTTCTCGGTATCTGCACAACATTACGCTTTTGCGGTGAGCGCGTTCGTTCGTTTGATTAAGGAATATGACCAGGAAGAATATGAATTTACGTTAAAAGAAACGAAAACGTACGAGATTATTGAAGATGTAAAAAATTTACGTAGTGAGATTGGCATTTTATATGTGAACGATTTTAATAGAAAAGTAATTTTTAAGTTTCTTGAAGAGGGGAATTTAACTTTTCATGAGCTTTTTCAAGCGGATCCCCATGTATTTATAAGTTCAGACCACCCACTTGCAAAAGAAGATTTTGTCACGTTAGAAGATTTAGTACCGTATCCGTATTTATATTATGACCAAGGAGACTATAATTCTTTTTATTTTTCAGAAGAAATTTTAAGTACGCTTACGAGGCCGAAAAATATTATGGTGACCGACAGGGCCACACTCTTTAATCTACTAATCGGATTAAACGGATACACGATTTCAACAGGAGTTATTAGTCATAAATTGAATGGTAAAAATATTGTCGCAGTACCTTTACAAGTTGATGAAAAAATTACAGTTGGATATATCACACACAAAAATATGAAAAGAAGTCAATTGGCGAAAATTTATATCGAGTATTTGAAAGAATCGATAGAAGAAGAGCGGAGACGGGTATAGTTTTTACCTATAGCTAGAGATATTTTTTTAGTGTTATCTGTTAGCTGAATTGTCATGCTATACTTTCCCATAAAAATAATGGATGGGGGAAACTAGCATGAATTCAGTAAATCCGATTGATCTTGTTAATCAAAGTAAATTGAAAGGCTATCATTATGTACTTATTCTTTGTATGTTTTTTATTTTGATGTTTGATGGGTATGATGTGGTTATTTATGGGGCAACGATTCCTTTGTTAAAAGCGGACTGGGGAATTAGTGATATCGTGGCAGGTTCGATTGGCAGTTATACGACATTTGGTACCGTGATCGGTGCGGTTATTTTTGGGGTATATGCTGATCGATTTGGAAAAAGACGGTTGATCATTTTTACGACATTTTTATTTAGTTTCTTTACATTATTAGCTGGTTTTACAACGGATCCTATATTTTTCACGATTTGTCGTGTGCTTGCGGGGTTAGGATTTGGTGGTGTCATGCCTAATATCGCTGCGTTAATTTCTGAATACGCACCGACAAAACATCGGGCTGCGATTATTTCATTTATATTTATTGGGTATTCCGTTGGTGCGATGACAGCTTCCTTTAGTGGACAATTCTTTTTAGAAAAATACGGCTGGCAACCGGTATATTGGGTTGGTGGATTACCATTACTTTTACTACCATTTATTGCACGAATTGTTCCAGAATCAATTCATTCATTAATGAAGAAAAAGGATACAAAAGCTCTCGTTACTGTTTTGCGGAAAATAGAACCGGCTCTTTCTAAGGATGTACAAATCACATATATCAAGCAGAATGAGATTAAAAAGTCTTCCGTCCGGGATTTATTTAAAAATAAACTCGGTTTAAGCACGATGATGTTTTGGCTCTCTTGTTTCTGTACGTTTATTCTAATGTATTCTTTAAATACGTGGTTACCGACATTAATGATGAATGTAGGCTATAATTTGCAATCAAGTCTAGCCTTTGTTGCAGTGCTCCAATTAGGGTCTATTGTTGGGACATTAGTATTTGGTAATATTATTCAATTACTTGGATTCAAACGTGTACTTATTCCACTTTATTTACTATGCGCGACTTGCTTAGTGCTCATTGGGTACTCACAAAATATTTATTTCGCATACGTGTTAATTGGGCTAATCGGTGCTTCATCCCTCGGGTTACAAAACATGTCCAATGCATACGTAGCCCAGTATTATTCAGCTGATGTACGAGCAGCAGCCCTTGGTAGTACGATGGCCTTTGGACGCATTGGTTCAATTGTAGCGCCAACTTATGTAGGGATTTTATTAACCTTTAATCTCCAACCGCAGTTTAACTTTTTTGCAATTGGGATTGCAGCGCTATTTGGAGCCATCGCGATGAGTTTAATTCGTGAAGAACAGGCGGATTATGCGAAAGAGAAATCAGTTGGAACGGAGGTTTATAAAACCTCATGATTTATTGTTAGTGAAAAATTTAGTGGTACAGGGGTAGTGGTACAGGGGGACAGGTTCGGTGTTTCATTTTATAATTGAAACGATGGACCCGTCCCCCTGTTCCACCCCTTAATAACAATAAGGTAGTGATTTCAATGATTGATGTAAAAATTCGAAGACCACATCCAACAGATATTCCCCAGTTAAATGAATTTTTTAAAATCGTAATTACGGATACGTTTAATAAAGAAGGCGTTTGGGACCTATTGGACGATCTTCAAGCCGAAATAGAAACGAAGAAGAAGTATTTACAAAGTGATTTAGACAGTAATGGAGAAAAACGGTATTTTTTAATCGCCTTATATGATGATCAGGTTATCGGGACTATTGAATTCGGACCTGCAAGTGACTTATAAAGAAATTAACGAACAATGCATTCGATCAATTGGTCGAAGTAGGCACAGTCCTCGTTCACCCTGAGTTTCAAGGAAAGGACGTTGGTAATAAATTGTTGCAGGAGATTATCACTCGTTTGAAAGTGAAGGCATTGATGAATTTTGTTTAGATTGCGGCTACAATCGTGCGCAAAAAATCTGGAAAAAGAAATTTGGCCAACCCGATTACCACATTAAAGATTACTGGGGCATAGGTCAGGATCATATGATTTGGGGGAATAAAAATACATGATAGCAGTTTAAAGATTTGATAAATAGAACTAAAATTGTGAAATGTCCGCTAGATTAAATCTATTCTATTGGACAGTTTGAAGTGGACAGTTTGAAAGGTTTTTTATCGCAAAATATCATCGAGAACCACTCCCATGGACATTTCATGTTACTTTTCATCTCGAAGTGTCATCGAGAACCAGTCTCATGGACATTTCATGCTACTTTTTATCTCGAAATGTCATCGAGAACCAGTCTTATGGACATTTCATGTTACTTTTCATCTCGAAATGTCATCGAGACGTTCTCTCATGGACATTTCATGTTACTTTTCATCTCGAAATGTCATCGAGAACCAGTCTCATGGACATTTCATGCTACTTTTCATCTCGAAATGTCATCGAGACGCTCTCTCATGGACATTTCACCCTAAATTTTAACTTGATTTGTCATCGAACCCCTGTCTCGTAGACATTTTAAACTACTTTTCTTCTTAAAATGTCATCGAAATCCCTTCTCATGAACATTTTATATTTTGAGATAAAAATGCAAGAAGAGTCGGATTTTTTATTTTACCAATATAAAAATCTAATTAAAGTATGATGCTATTTTAGTTCTGTTAAATGCAGGACTAAAGCTACTTTTTAATACTATTTATTAACTGTTCAGTAAGATAAACCTTGTCATATTTTTCTTTTCTAATCTCTTTGCTATTCATGTCATTCTTTATTCTTCTAATAAAATTCCTAAAGTCAGGGTTTTCTTTTGAAAGTTTATTTACAGTTTCCTAATCTATATCTGTTTTATATATTGCTGGATAAAGGATTTCTGAAGCATCTGGATCTTCGATATCTAATTTAATTATACCGATTCCAAATGCAGAAGTGAGACGTCTTAATTCAGAATGAAATTCTTCATCGTTGAGTAATTTTGCAGTTACTAAATACCCTTCATTTGCCCAAGATGAATTTGAAATAGCTTGAAAATAAGATTCTCTTAAATTTGAAAAGGTAATTTCTTTTTTAGCTTCCTCGCTATTTAATGTTTAGTTTAAAGCTTCCCAAAGCTGTCTATACTGGGTAATACTACTAAATTACCTGGGGTGATAGTCTTATGAAAAACTTTGAAGAAGAGTATAATGTATTCCAAGATGCGTTAGAAATACCTAAACCTTGGTATGTTTTCCATAATGAATTAGCTAAAGAAGAAAACACCTTACACATTTATATTGAATATCAATCAGGAGCGGAATTTTCTTGTCCTAATTGCGGTAAAACGGGATGTAAAGTTCATGATATACAAGATCAAGACCGGACTTGGAGACATCTAAATTTTTGGCAATACAAGACCATTCTCCATGCCAGAATGCCACGAGTAAAATGTGAGTCATGCGGTAAAATACGTACGGTTGTCATTGATTGGGCACGTCCAGGAGCTGGATTTTCATTATTATTTGAGCACCATGTGTTGTCGCTAATGGTTGAAATGCCTGTCGCTGCCGTAGCTCGTGAAGTAGGCGAACATGATACGCGCCTTTGGCGAGTATTTAAATATTATGTCAACAAAGCCATGGAAAACATAGATGTATCTAATGTCACTCGTATAGCGATGGATGAAACATCACGAGCAAAAGGCCATAAATATGTGACATTTTTTATTGATATGGATACCAAACGCTTAATTTTCGCTACTACTGGTAAAGGTGCAGATGTACTGCAGGTGTTTAGCCAGTTTC
>NZ_JAOUSE010000035.1:0-32846 GCF_025660415.1 Pallidibacillus thermolactis | reverse complement strand
ATTATTGTCTGTACGCTTCGATAACATCCTAAATTTCCCCCGTTAACCAAGAATTCTATCCCTATTATACAAAAAAAGCCTGTAGATTTGGCCACTAGTTAGGGACTTTGTCTACAAGCTGAGGCCTCTACAAATAGAGGCCTTTACTGTGTGCAATTAGTTTTTCACTTCAACTGCTTGAGAGTGCTTTGTTTTCTCCGACAATTTACAAACATCAATCCATGCTTTCGCACCTGAATATTCTTCTAATTGACTACAAGTGACTTCAATGGCAGAGTTGATGCTACCACACGCCGGAAAAACAGTTTCAAAACGATTTAACGATACATCTAAATAAACTTCAAGTTCATTCGCTAATCCAAAGGGACAGACCCCACCAACGACATGTCCTGTTTGTTCGACTACTTCATCAGCCCTTAACATTCTTGCTTTATAACCAAATGTATGACGGAATTTCTTATTATCAATTTTTGCATCACCAGCTGTTACAACAAGAATTGCTTTATCATCTTTGCCTCGAAATGATAACGTTTTTGCAATTCGTTCAGGTTCAACACCAATTGCAGTTGCTGCTTGTTCAACAGTCGCACTTGATTTATTAAAAATCATAATGTCCTGATCGCGATTCCATTTCTTTAAATGAGCTTTCACACTTTCTAAACTCATCAATCTCACCTTTCTTCAAGTTTACTAAATATATTATTTTGATTATTGTGTTTTAGTAATTTAATGTGGTAAAAATCAAGAAGATTAAAAATGGTTAAAGAAAGGAAAAACCTTCTCTTTAACCTTCATCATTATGAACATTTGATAAATATCTTTCAAAACAAATATAAGAGACGAGATGATAATAGCACTCTAAAATGATAAAAAATAACGGGATATAGCGAATACTATGATCAATCATAAAAAAAAGCGCAATTCCGATGATAACCATAAAGATAAAACTTATGTTACCCGTCCATCCGTTTAATCGATGGTTTGGAAAAAGGATTGCCATTACGCCTCTTTCATCTTTGTTATAACAATCATGATGTAGTGATGTAACTTGGAAATAATGATTGACTGTGACTAATTCATCTTTATCTTTTATTTCTTTTTTACAAGCAAAACATATAATAGGTTTAGTCAAAAAGATTCCCCCAACGAATATTTTAATATCCTAACCAATTTTTGTTCCGTTTTCAACAGGATAATCTACATTTAATAACACAACATCTCCTTCGCTTGGAATTCCACCTAAAACTAAAACCTCCGATTGGAATCCAGCGATATTTAGGGGAGGAAAGTTAACTACACCAACGACTTGTCGACCAATTAAATTTTCTGGTTTATATCGTTTTGTTATTTGTGCTGAAGAGTACTTAATACCAATTTCACCAAAGTCTATTTTGAGTTTTATAGCTGGTTTACGTGCCTCTGGAAAATCTTCTGCATAAATGATTGTTCCAATACGTAAATCTAATTTTTGAAAGTCTTCAATTGTAGCCAAGGAAGAAACCTCCTATTATTTTAAAATTCCAGTTAAATCAAATATTATAGAAAAAAACACGAATTTTCAAGAATATTACTTTTCAATAAAAAATAATATACTTTTTATAATAAAAAGGTTAAAAGAAGCTCAATTATATGATAGAATTTTCTCAAACCTATAGTCATATAAAAAAAGAACTATTTTGACATTTTTATAATACAATGAATTGATTAATATCGCATTTTTATTATGTCGAGGAAGAAAGTACAAAATAATATGCACAATAAACTGTATTATTTAAAATAATCAATCTTGAGATGCCCTCGAGTTTTCATCGTAAAAAAACAAGTATAGACAGTTACATATTCGATCTAGGTCAATTTTGAAAAAAATTACGCTCAGCATCTTTATACTGAGCGTACTGCTAATGATTCAGCAATTATTCATTTTTGTTTAAAACCTTTTTTATTTCATCAACTAACGTTGTTAATGCATTAGTTCTCGTTTGATTGGCATTAGCCATTGATTTTTTTATTACGTCACGTTTTGTTTGAAGTAATTTAACATGTTCCAATAAAGATTCTTTTGTCACATCTTCATCTTGTAAAGTAATCGCGAAACCTTTTTCAGTAAAGGATTTTGCATTTAAGATTTGGTCACCGCGACTTTGGTTTAATCCAAGAGGAATGATCAACATCGGAATTTCTAACGCTAGAAATTCAAAAATTGAATTGGATCCACCTCTTGTGATTACTAAATCTGTAGCAGCTAAAATGTCAGCTAATTCTTCATGAATATACTCAAATTGACGATATCCTGGATGGCTTTCTAGCTGTGAATCAAGGTTGTTTTTACCACATAAATGGACAATTTGATAATGTTTTGTCAATTCGTCAATATTGGCTCGGACAGCCTCATTAATCTTTTTCGCACCGAGACTTCCACCCATAACAGTAAGTATTGGTTTTCCGGAATGAAAATCTAAGAATCTTTTTCCTTTTTCCGCCGAGCCAGTCAAAATTTCTTTTCGTATTGGTGAACCGATGGCCATGACTTTATCTTGCGGAAAATATTTCGTTGTCTCATCAAAGGATGTAAATATTTTAGTTGCAAATCGCTTTGAAATCTTATTCGCAAGTCCTGGTGTAATATCACTTTCATGGATAAAAATTGGTATTTTTAATGTATTTGCTGCAATTATAACGGGTACAGATACAAAACCTCCTTTTGAAAAGAGTAGATCCGGTTTTAATTGTTTCAAAATTTTTCTTGCTTCAAAACAGCCTTTTAGGACGCGAAAAACATCCTTTACGTTTTCCATATCTAAATAACGTCGTAATTTTCCACTACTAATCCCATAGTAAGTTATATTTTGCTTTTGCATTAAGTCTTTCTCGATTCCTTTTTTGGAACCGATATAAACAAATTCATAATTTTCATTTTTTAATTCATTCATTATCGCAATATTAGGGGTTACATGGCCGGCTGTTCCGCCACCTGTAAAAACAATTTTTTTCTTGTTCGTCATAATTCCTCCTGATTGTATTTCTATTTATTCTATATAATACTTTAACTGTAGATTAACATTCATTCAAATGTTTTTTTATCTCTCCTTTGTCGATTAAGATGAAGATCTTAATATTTTAGAAAAGATTTTTATAGTTTAACATCATTCATTATATCATGCTGCAACTAAGGAGCGGAGAAAAGATGAATACAACCAATAAAGTTGATTTATATACACTGTGTCTAATTAAAGACGGTGATTCTGTTTTATTAATAAATAGGCCGAGTAATAGGGGATTTCCAGGTTACATTGGTCCGGGTGGAAAAGTTGAACCATACGAAAGTATATCTGAAGGAGCCATACGTGAAGTTTATGAGGAAACAGGCTTAATTGTAAAAAACTTAATCTATAAAGGGATTACAGAATGGATTGATATTAAGAACAATGATCGTTCAATAGTATTTAATTATTTAGCAACAGAGTTTGAAGGAGAGTTGTTAGAAAATCCTCCAGAAGGGGAAATATTATGGGTCCCAATTAAAGAAGCATTGAATTTACCGATGCAACCATGGTTTAAAGAACGTTTACCTTTATTTTTTAAAGAAGGGACATTTGAAATATTTTCGGAATGGGATCCCGAAGAAGGGATCACAACAAAACATCATGTTAAAAATCTATAAAACATGATAGAATATTTATTAGTATTTTTAGAATTTTAGACCAACAAATAATATTGTTATGTAAACTAAAAAGTTAGTGTCAATCTATGAGAACAGATATGAAAGATATTAAAAGTATTGCAAAAGTTCAAATCAATTTATGAAAATATTAGAACAATGATGCACATGAAGATGTATGATAATAAATTGAAAGAGGCCAAATAATTGAGTTCTCAACCATTGATAAGAAAAGAAGCGAATTTGTATGTTGAGAATAATGTATCATCCTTTTTATAAAAAAAGACACGAAAGGTTAAGTATAAAAATAGAAATTCTTAGAAAAAGGGGGGATTAGAATGATTATTAGAGAATGTAATAATCATGATGCTGAAAAGTTTCTCCAAATGTTACAACAACTGGATAAGGAAACGAAATTTATGCTTTTTGAACCAGGAGAACGTAAAACAACGGTGGAACAAATGCAAAAATCCATTGAATCGATCGTAAAATCAAATTCTTTACAGTTAGTAGTTGAAGATAAGGACAAGATTGTCGGGTTTTTATTGGCAAGAAGGGGAACATTGCAACGAAATAAGCATTGCGCTTATGTTGTCATTGGTATTCTAGAAAAATACCGAGGCAGAAAAATAGGTCAACGTTTATTTATGAAAATGGAAGAATGGGCGAAAATATCCGATATTCATCGCTTAGAACTAACGGTAATGACACACAACAAAGCCGCCATTAAATTGTATGAAAAAATGGGATTTAAAAAAGAAGGAATAAAAGAAAAATCATTAGTTGTTGACGGAAAGTTCGTTGATGAATTTTATATGGCTAAAATTATTTAAATTAACATTTCCAGAAGACATCAAGTAGAATTAGGAAAAAGAGCTATTTATATACCAATAGTTGAAATGTTGGTGAAGTTCAAATCAAACGAAATTACATAGACATTTCTGTATTATACCTTGAGACAACGATGAACCATATGCAAAAAAGGATTAAGACAATGGATAAACCTCCTGAAAAATAAGATTGCGAGTAAAGTTAGGATGGGATTAATTATGTGGGACTCCCCTATTGTTTTAAAAGACTATGACCCAATATGGACGATTTATTATAAGAAAGAAAAGGAACAATTTCTTGAATTGTTGGGGGATAATATTTTTGGGATTGAACACATCGGGAGCACAGCAATTCCTGGTTTGATGGCTTTCCCAGTTATCGATATATTAGTAGGAATTGATAGTTTTTCTGTTCTTTATGAAATTTCAAAACCGATTAAACAATTAAATTATGACATTATACCGAGACCAGATTTAAGATCCAGACGTTTCTACGAGAAAAAAATGGTGAATCAAGTTGGCTATCATTTACATCTATGTAAATACAAGAGTGATGAATGGTATAATCTCATTTTCTTTCGCGACTATTTAAAGAAATATCCGAATGTCGCAAATAGATATGCCCAATATAAATTTATGCTTTCAAGAAAGTACAAAAATAACACGGTTCGTTATCACCTATATAAAAGAACAATTGTGAATGAAATTATTGATTTAGCAAGAGAAGAATTTAAGAATGAAATATTAATGTAATCTGATCATCAAACGATTAAATAGGGAAGACATGTTTGATTTGTTCTCCATTGGGAAATGGAAAGAGTGAGAGCAAAAATTTGTTCCATTGGATGAACTGAACCATATAAAACGGCTGTCGAATTTTTTCGACAGCCAAAAATATTAATTATTTAACTTCTTTTTCAACTCTGCTATTTGTTCTTTTAATTTTTGAATTTTAATTAATTTATCTTGTTCTTGAGTACCGTCTTCAGTAGTTTCTTCCGTTATTAGTTGAACGTATTGCAGCTGTAACTGTTCGAGCTTATTTGTTATTTCTTGTTTCACATTTGAAAGGTTTTCGTAGTTTTCCCACTCTTTATAGCCTCCAGGAAAGATTGACACTTTTCCATTCTTAAGAGACACAACCTTATTTGCTACTTTGCGTAGTAAGTATGGATCATGTGCAACAATTACTATTGCTCCAGGATATTCAACTAGCGCATTTTCAATTATTTCTCTCGTTGGTATGTCAAAATAATTTGTCGGTTCATCTAAAATCAGTAAATTCGCATTAGAAAAATATAGTTTTACAAAGGCTACACGACATTTTTCACCCATACTTAAAGTTTCAATTTTTTTATAGACGTCTTCCCGTCGAAATAAAAAACAAGCCAAAATTGTACGTGCATCGGACATGTTCATATGTGGAATTGTTAAAATCTCATCTAAAATTGTATTGTCTAAATTTAAATTATCTAGTTCCTGGAAGAAATGCCCAATTTTTAATTGAGGGTTCCTTAATACAGACCCACTATTCGGTTGAATGATTCCCGACATTAGTTTTAAAAGTGTTGTCTTGCCACTACCATTCGTACCAACAACTGCAATACGGTCACCACGATTAATTTGCAAAGAGACATTATCCAATATTTTCCTTTCCCCATAAGAAAATGAAATATCCGATATATCAATCATTTTTCGAGCAGAAAACTCACTTGATACAAGATTGGTTTCAATTTTTTTACTTTCAACAGGTTTATTTATTTTATTTTTCTCTAATCGTTCTAATTCACGTTCTTTCACTTTAAACTTTTTTGCCTGATTAGCAAGTTTTTTCTGTGCATAAGGATTTCGTACACTCGCTTTGGCATTCGCTTTATCATACCATTGTTTATACTGGGAAATGGTTTCAAGTAATTTTTTTCTTTCTTGCTCTTGTTTTTCAATTTTCCGCTGTTCGGTTATTTGTTCCAAATGCTTTTGTTCTTTATAGGATGAATAGCCGCCATCATATTTTTTGATACCATCAGGTGAAAGTTCATACGTATAATTAGCAACATGATCAATGAATTCACGTTCATGGGAAATGAAAAGAACACTGCCTTTAAATTGTTTTAACCAGTTTTCTAACCATGTGATCGATTCAATATCTAAATGGTTGGTAGGCTCATCAAGAATAATGAACTTTGGTGAATTTAACATGATTTTTGTCAGTTTAACCCGAGTTTTTTGTCCTCCACTTAATGAAGAAAACGGGATATTCCAAAGATCATTAGGCACTTTTAATTGAGTTAACATCTTTTCAACTTCAATTTCCCACTCGAAACCATTATGATCTAAATACTTTTGTAACTGGGCGTTGTATTGATTTACTAATGTTTCATTAGTGGGTTTTTCTTTGAGCAAAGATGATATTTTTTCTAACTCTTTTTTAATTACAGCATTTGGATGATCAGCTGTGACCCAATCTATAACGTTTAAATCATTGTTTATTTGGTTGTCTTGAACCATATAACCAATTTCCTTTTTATCGATTCCAAGATTAACCGTACCAGATTGAAAAGAAATTAGTCCGAGTAACCCTTTTAATAAAGTTGTTTTCCCAACACCATTTTCACCAATTAATGCTACTTTCTCCCTGTCTTTTACTTCAATTGATACATTTTTAAATAGAGTTTTTCCACCAATTTCCATTGATAAATTATCTGCTTTTAAAATAAACATTCATCATCACCCCTGGATGGCCAAAACAACAAAAGACACAGGGATCCCCTGTGTCTATATTTAAAAAATGCTTATATTAACATACAGGCATAATAAGCAAAGAGAAACATGTTTAAACCATGACATGTTACACTCATATAAATTCGCATCAAAAAGACACACGGATCCCGTTCTTTGCCTATGTTGTTTCGGCAAAGTAGTTTTGCATATCGAATTTGCGCAAAATTAACGGGAATTTTCCATTGTGTAATTTTGATGCCTCCTTTATTAATTATTATTATCATTATACATAAAAAGATACAAATTGTCATGGGTAATTTCCTTTAAAGCAGGATTTCTTGATCTTATTATCGAACTATTCTGTTAAATAAAGGTTATCAATACTTATGCTAAATATAATCATTAAAGATGAATGCAGGTGAACCAGAATGGGAGAGATTCAGGAAAAAATATTACAAACTAAAGCAGGTCTTTCTTATATAATTCGTACAGCATTACCTAAAGATGCAAAAAAGTTAATAAAGTACTGCAAAGAAATCTTTAGTGAAGAGGGGTACTTATTAACAACCAGTGAAGAATATAACATTACCGTAAGGGATGAAAAGAAATTTTTGCAAAGCTATTTAATTGGAGAAGGAAATTTAGCGATAGTTGCTGAGTATAATAATGATATCATTGGTTTTTTAACTTTTCATAACGGCATGAGAAAAAGAATAAAACATGTAGGTACATTAGGAATGACCGTAGCAAAAGATTATCGAAATCAAGGAATCGGTAAAGCGATGCTTTCTGAATTATTACAATGGGCAAAAAACAATCCCCTTATAGAAAAAGTTACACTTGAAGTATTTGAAACCAATAAACACGCAATTGCCTTATACAAACAGCTTGGTTTTAAAGAAGAAGGAAGAATGATTAAGGGAATAAAAATAAATGATTTTACATATTATGACGTAATTATAATGGCTTGTTTTACATGAAATTCGATAAAAATCCAAGAAGTTGTTACGTGACATCTTGGATTTTTTTATGTAAACTGTATACTATCTAAAAAACAGATTAATAAATCTAAAATTGATATTGACAATAGATTAATAATAATTATATAAAAAGATATATTTTTCTTTAATTTTAAAAGGGGAATGAGGATGTTATATTTAAATCCGGATAATTTTATTTTAAAACCGGCCTTAGCCACAATTCATTGTGAACCGAATTGGAAATGGCGAAAAAGAGACGCACCAATGCCAAATTATGACTTATTTTATGTATGGAATGGAGAAGGTACGTTATGGTTAAATAAAAAGCCATATAAAATTGGCAAAGGGCACTGTTTTTTATTTAAACCAGGTGATTGGACAGAAGCTACACATAATCCACAAAATCCTCTCGTATTAACATATATACATTTTGACGTAGAAAGTAACGTCAAATTAATCCCTTCCTCACATCGAATAATTAAAAATAGAATCGCCTTTGAATCTTTACTATCTCAGTACGTTCGCCTATTCTTAGTAGAAACCTTTGGTGCTGAAATTGAAGGTAAGTTAATTTTGAAACAAATTATGATCCATCTATTAAGGGAAGAATATGAACAAGAAGAAGAAAAAGTACAGGATGAACCAGAAGATGTAAGTAATAACTTGCTGGAAACGATTTTAGAAATAGCAAATTATATTCAGCAACATCCTGGAAAAACCCACACAATTGAAAGCTTAGCTGCTCGTGCCAATCTCTCTCCTCGTTATTTTTCAAAAAAATTTAAGCAAATTGTAGGACATACCGTTAAATCTTATATTGTTTATAGTCGGATAAAACGTGCTGAACACCTACTCCATAATTGCGGTATGACTGTTACAGAAACTGCCTATGCGCTTGGATACAACGACTTGCACTTTTTTAGTCGGCAGTTTAAACAATATACTGGTAAAAACCCGTCCGAAATTCGATAAAAAAGTAAACTAGTAGTTTCCACTGTTATAGGTATTACCTATAGCAGTTTTTTTATAGAAAAAAGATCGATTCATTTTTCCAAGGTTGGTAAAAAAGTGCAAATTTTATGTCAAAAAAGCTAAAGAAATTGAACAGTAAAAATAATAACATAAGTTTAGAAAAACAAATAAAGAGGGAGGAATTAAATGCAGCACTCGTGGATGCTTAATAAACAAGGAATGTACGACCCACAATACGAACATGATGCTTGTGGTATAGCTATGTTAGCCAATATAAATGGTCGTCAAAACCATACCATTATTTCACAAGCGATCTTTGCCCTTGAACGGTTGAATCATCGCGGTGGTCGTGATGGGCAACGAGCAATAGGAGATGGAGCAGGGATTTTAACACAAATTCCTCACAAATTATTTCAAAATGAATGGAAAAAGCAAGGAGTAATTTTACCAGAACAGGGAATGTATGGAGTAGGAATGTTTTTCCTTCCACAAAATAAAAGTTCAAGAAAACGATGTGAGGAAATCATTAACCATACAATTGTAGAAGAAAATTTAGATTTAATCGGGATTAGACATGTGCCCATCAATGATACAATTTTGAGTCAAAAGGCCAAAGAAACCCAGCCTGTTATATGTCAAGTATTTATTAAATCTCCATTCGAGCAACCAAAAGATATTAAATTCGAAAGAAAATTATATAAACTTCGTAGAAAAATAGAAAATACATTGAAAAAAGAACTTTCAAGACATGATCTTTTTTACATTGTTAGTTTTTCAGCTCGAACAATCATTTATAAAGGTCTTTTATTACCAGAACAGCTCGGAAAATTTTATTTAGATCTTAGTAATGAATTATATGAGTCCGCTATGGCGATGGTCCATAACCGATTTAGTACGAATACATTTCCTAGTTGGCAAAGAGCTCAACCGAACCGGTTTATCATTCATAATGGCGAAATAAATACAATTACAGGTAATGTCAATTGGATGAGAGCTAGAGAAGCTTCCTTTCAAACGAATGAAATTGAGGATATTCAACAATTAGTGCCGATTATCGATGAAAACGGTAGTGACTCAGCAATGTTCGATAACGCATTAGAATTTCTCGTATTATCTGGTTGGTCATTACCACACGCGATGATGATGATGATTCCAGAACCATGGGAAAAGCAAGAATTAATAGAAGAACAAAAAAAGGCGTTTTATCAATATCATAGTGGATTAATGGAACCTTGGGACGGGCCGGCGGCAATGGCGTTTACAGATGGAATACAAATTGGAGCTTGTCTTGATCGAAACGGTTTACGTCCAGCACGGGTTATTATCACTGAAGATGACTTTATTTGTGTTGCATCAGAAGTTGGTGTCATCAATATTCCAGAAGAAAAAATATTGTACAAAAACAGACTTCGACCTGGACAAATGCTTTTAGTCGATTTAGAAAAAGGATGCTTATATTTAGATAAGGAACTAAAACAAAATATCATTTCGAAACGGCCATATCAAAGACTTGTTGATGAAATTTTTATTCCTATAGAAAAATTACCTAATCATATAAGCAATTCAAAAAGTTTTTCCAAAGAAGCCATTCTTCAAAAACAGAAAATTTATGGCTATACAAATGAAGAATGGGAAAAAGTTTTAAAGCCTTGCGTCTTAGAAGGGTATGAACCGACGGGCTCAATGGGTTACGATGCTCCATTAGCCATCATATCTAACAAACCACAACTTTTATTTAATTATTTCAAACAAAAGTTTGCTCAAGTTACAAATCCTCCAATTGATGCGATTAGAGAGGAAGCTATTACATCACTAGAAGTATTATTAGGTAAGGGTGGAAATCTACTACAACCTGATAAAACAACTACAAAAAAAATACAACTAAAATCACCGGTTTTGTCGGAATTAGAAATGAATAAAATTGAAGGTTTGCAAACGAAAGAATGGAAAACGGAAAGAATTTCAACTTTATTTCCAGTTAACGGTAGCCTTGAACAATCTTTACATCAACTGTTTCAAAAAGTCGATGGTGAAATTGATAAAGGTAGCAATATTCTAATTCTTAGTGACCGGGAAGTTAGTAAAAACTTTGCAGCTATTCCTTCTTTATTAGTTATTTCTGCTGTCCACCATCATTTAATTCGAACGGGTAAACGAAATAAAGTTAGTTTAATAGTCGAATCTGGTGAACCAAGGGAAGTTCATCATTTTGCAACATTACTTGGTTATGGAGCTAATGCAGTTTATCCTTACCTTATTTATGAATCGTTACCAATTTTATTAGAAGAAGATGAATACCAAGTTTCCATTGATGAAGCAAGTCGGAATTTTGTGAAAGCAATGACGAAGGGTTTATTAAAAGTTATGTCTAAAATGGGGATCTCTACTGTACAAAGCTACATTGGTGCCCAAATATTCGAAGCAATTGGAATTAATCATAGTGTTATTGATCAATATTTTCCAAAAACCCCTTCAAAATTAAGTGGTTTAACTATCGAAGATATTGGAAAAGAAGTTCGCTTGCGTCATGAGAGTGCATTTCAACAACTAAATGTCGAACTAGAGACAGGGTCTGATTTTCAATGGCGTGCAGGTGGAGAGCAACATTTATTCCAACCAAAAACCATTTTATTATTACAACAAGCAGTACGTACTGGGAATTATAAAGTGTACAAAGAATACGCCCAATTAATTAATGAAGAAATTAGCCAAAAAACCTCAGTACGCGGTCAACTGACATTTCATTTTGAAAGAAAACCAATACCGATTGAAGAAGTGGAGCCAGTTGAATCAATTTTGAGACGTTTTAAAACAGGAGCGATGTCCTTTGGTTCAATTAGTAAAGAAGCACATGAGGCATTGGCTATCGCGATGAATCGTATCGGTGGAAAAAGTAATAGTGGAGAAGGTGGAGAAGACCCTGCACGTTTTATACCAGATGAAAATGGAGATTCAAAATGTAGCAGAATCAAACAAGTGGCATCGGGAAGATTTGGTGTAACAAGCCATTACCTTGTTAATTGTGATGAAATTCAAATAAAAATGGCTCAGGGAGCAAAACCAGGTGAAGGAGGACAATTGGCAGGTCATAAAGTAACTCCAGAAGTTGCTAAAACAAGAGGAACGTTACCAGGAATTGAATTAATATCACCACCCCCTCACCATGATATTTATTCTATTGAAGACTTAGCACAACTAATATTTGATTTAAAAAATGCTAACTCGAAAGCAAGGATTAATGTGAAACTTGTTTCAGAATCAGGCGTTGGTACAATTGCTGCCGGTGTTGCAAAAGCAAATGCTGATGTGATTTTAATTAGTGGGTATGATGGTGGCACTGGTGCAGCAGTAAAGTCAAGTATAAAACATGCAGGTATGCCTTGGGAATTGGGTTTAATTGAAACACATCAGACCTTAATTTTGAATGGATTAAGGAATCAAGTGACACTTGAAACTGACGGTAAGATGATGACGGGTCGTGATGTTGTAATTGCTGCTTTACTTGGTGCAGAAGAGTTTGGATTTTCAACCTTACCATTGGTTGCTCTCGGCTGTGTGATGATGCGAGTTTGTCATTTAGATACATGTCCAGTTGGTATTGCAACACAAAATCCGTTGTTGCGAAAAAATATGGTTGGTACTGCAGATCAAATTATTCATTTAATGCATTTTATTGCTAAAGAAATTCGTGAATATATGTCCCAGTTAGGATTTAGAACGATTGACGAAATGGTAGGAAGAACGGACATGTTAAAACAAGCTCAATCTAATAATTGGAAGGCTCAAAAACTAGATTTATCACCAATTTTAGAGTACATGCCTTTTGAAAGACATCAAAAAGTACAATCTGATCATGAAATCAATCACACATTAGATTATCAATTATTACTTCCGATTTATAAGGATTATTTGAAGAATAGGGAACCAATTCAATCAATATTTCCTATTCAAAATATACATCGGTCGGTTGGTACTTTATTGGGAAGTGAAATTTCTAGACAGTTTGGATCCGATGGATTACAAAAAGACACGCTTCATTTTCACTTTATTGGTTCTGCAGGTCAAAGCTTCGGAGCGTTTTTACCAACTGGGGTGACCTTAACATTAGAAGGTGAGGCTAATGATTATGTTGGTAAAGGGTTATCTGGTGGAAAAATGGCGATCTATCCTTCTAATAAATCTAAATTTAAAGCCGAACAAAATATAATAGCAGGAAATGCATTGTTTTATGGAGCAACAAGTGGTGAAGCGTATATTCGTGGCATTGTTGGGGAGCGGTTTTGTGTAAGAAATAGTGGAGCACATGTTGTTGTTGAAGGAATTGGTGATCATGGTTGTGAGTATATGACAGGAGGAAGTGTCGTCATATTAGGTGAAGTTGGGCAAAACTTTGCTGCAGGAATGTCAGGTGGTATTGCCTATATTCCAGTCGATAATATTGAAAAATTCTTTATTATCTGCAATACAGAATTTGTAAATATTGAATCTTTAGAAGATGAAGAGGAAATTGATTTTGTAAAAAGTCAAATAGAAAAACATTATTACTATACCTATAGTACAGTAGCTAAGAAATACTTACAAAATTGGGACTCCTATGTGTCACGTTTTATAAGAGTGATACCAAAAGAATATAAGAGAATTCTAGCTGACTCAAAACGTAAAAGCATAAATGTAGAGATTGGAGGTTAGTAGATGGGAAGTGCTACTGGATTTATTGATTTTAAAAGGAAATCTGTTCATTATCGGAATCCGTTAGACAGAATTAAAGATTGGCAAGAAATCGATCAACTTCCTTCTGAAAGAATACTTCGGCAACAGGCTTCTCGTTGTATGAATTGTGCCGTTCCCTTTTGTCATAACGGCAGTATATTAGCAGGCATGACGACGGGTTGTCCAGTTTATAACTTAATACCGGAATGGAATGACCTTGTTTATAAGGGAAAATGGGAGGAAGCATATAAGCTGTTAAGTAAAACAAATCCATTTCCAGAGTTTACAGGTCGTGCTTGTCCAGCACCTTGTGAAGCCGGTTGTATTGCATCATTAGCCAATGAATCTGTCACAATTAAAAACATTGAGCGTGCAATCATTGATAAAGCTTTTGAAGAAGGTTGGGTCAAACCACAAATTCCAAAAAACCGAACTGGAAAAAAAGTTGCCATAATTGGCTCAGGCCCGGCCGGACTTTCATGTGCTTCTATATTAAATCAGTATGGACACACGATAACAGTGTACGAACGAGATGATAGAGTTGGCGGATTATTAACATATGGAATTCCTAAAATGAAAATTGACCAAAATGTTGTTGATCGAAGAATTAGTTTATTAGAAAAAGAAGGAATTCAGTTTCTTACAAATGTAGAAATTGGAAGACAGATTACACTAAATCAATTACGTTCGGAATATGATGCAGTTGTCCTTTGCATCGGTTCCACTCGGCCTCGTGATTTACAAATACCAGGTAGAAATAATAAGGGCATTTATTTTGCAATGGATTATTTACATTCCACAACCAAAAGTTTACTAGATTCAAATTTTTTAGATGGCAACTATATTTCTGCTGAAGGTAAAGATGTGGTCGTTATTGGTGGAGGAGATACTGCAACTGATTGTATATCAACAGCAATTCGACAAAAATGTAAAAGTCTTGTTCAATTTGATATTTATCCAAAACGTCCAATTAATCGACATGATGACAATCCTTGGCCCCAATATCCTAAAATTTATAAATTAGATTCGGGTCAGGAGGAAGCCGCAAGTGTTTTTGGTCATGACCCAAGATCATTTGCTACAACAGCATTAGAATTTATCAGTGATGAAAATGGCAATGTTATCGGAGTTAAAAGTACAAAAGTAAAAACCGTTATTAAAAATAATGGTCAAAAAATTCGAGAAACGATTCCAAAAACAGAAAAAATATGGCCAGCTCAATTGATTTTACTTGCAGTTGGTTTTGTAGGACCTGAAACAGATATCTTTAAAAATAGTAAAATTACAGTCAATGAAAATTCGACTATTAGGGTCAAAGATGGCAAATACCATACAGATGAAGAAGGAATATTTGTTGCTGGCGATGCCCGCAAAGGTGCAAGTTTAATTGTTTGGGCAATTCAAGAAGGAAAAGAGGCCGCAATCGAATGTCATGAATATATCATGAATAAATGAATGTACAGAATGGGGTATCAAGAATGTTTAAGACAGACTACATCCAAAACATATTTGCAGATCGAATTGGCGGAAAACAATTTGGTCTAACAAATGAAATTTATAAATTTGAGAAAATTAAAAGAGCAAAAAGAGAAGCAACTAAGAGACATCCGGAAAAACAATTAATTGACCTAGGTGTCGGTGAACCGGATGCTAAGGCAGACGATAGAGTTATCAAAATTTTAGCAGAAGAGGCGAATTTATCGGAAAATCGTTTTTATGCGGATAATGGAATAGATGATTTTAAAATTGCAGCTGCAACATATATGAAAAAAGTATTTGGAGTAGATAACCTAGATCCTTTAACTGAAATTAATCATGTTATAGGTACAAAATCAGCTCTAGCGATGATTCCAACTGCATTCATTAATCCAGGTGATATAACAATTATGCCTTCTCCTAATTATCCAGTTCTAGGTACACATACTGAGTATTTAGGAGGTAAGGTTGTTCATTTACCGTTACTAGAAGAAAACTCTTTTTTACCAAAGTTAGAAACATTATCTGATGAGGTTTTAAAAAAAGCAAAACTACTTTATTTAAACTATCCAAATAATCCAACTGGGGCTGTTGCAAATCGACAATTTTTTAAAGATGTGGTTACTTTCGCGAAAAAACATGAACTTATAGTCATCCATGATGCTGCTTATGCAGGTCTAGTCTTTGATGGTGAAGAACCACTTAGTTTTCTCTCCGTATCCGGTGCTAAGGATGTTGGAATCGAGTTACATTCTTTATCTAAAGCTTTCAACATGACAGGTTGGCGAATTGGATTTGTAGCAGGTAATGCAAAACTTGTTTCGGCAATTGCTTTTGTTAAAGATAACTTCGATTCAGGTCAATTTATACCTATTCAAAAAGCTGCTGCTTATGCTTTATCTCTACCCGAGATAACAAAGCAAACTGCAGAAAAATATTCAAGAAGACATGAGTATTTAACTAAAGTACTAAAAGATTTAGGATTTTGTGTCAAAAAACCAAAAGGCTCATTTTACTTATATGTCAGAATACCAAAATCGGTAGAAAATGGACCAGAATTCAAATCAGCGGAACAATTTAGCCAATATTTAATCAACGAACATTTAATCTCAACCGTACCTTGGGATGATGTAGGGAGTTATATTCGCTTATCTGTTACTTTTGAAGCTAATAGTGTGGAGGAGGAGAAAAAAGTTTTTGAAGAGATTAAAGCAAGGCTTACTACTACTAAATTTATCTTTTAAGGGGGAAAGAAATGTTTTTTACTAAAATGCATGGGTTAGGTAATAACTATGTCGTTTTTAACCAGCTGGATGAACCAGAAAATATCTTGGAAGAACATGAGTATCCTGATTTATCTAGATATGTTTCAGATGTTAACTTTGGCATTGGTTCTGACGGTATTATTCTAATTTGTTCTTCAAACATCGCTGATTTTAAAATGAGAATTTTCAATGAAGATGGTTCTGAAGCAAAAAACTGTGGAAATGGTTTACGTTGTGTTGCTAAGTATTTATACGATCACATGTATGCGAAGAGTCCGCGTTTCAGCATTGAAACTAGAGGAGGTGTTGTAAACGTAGAAATTGAAGAAGGCTTCGAACAAAGACAGTCAGTCCAGTCCATTACGGTTGATATGGGTGAACCAAAACTATTAAAATCTATGATTCCAATGAAAGGTGATCCCTTCAGTATTACGATTAACGAACCTTATACATTTGATGGAAATGTGTATTATTTAACTTGTGTCTCAATGGGAAACCCCCATGCAATTATTTTTGTTGATGATGTGAATGCATTTCCATTAGAAAAGCTTGGTCCCATCATTGAAAACTCCAGTCTTTTTCCAGAACGTATAAACGTCGGAATCGTTCAGGTGAAGGGACCAAAAGAACTGGATTATCGAGTGTGGGAAAGAGGATCAGGAATGACAATGGCTTGTGGTACAGGTGCTTGTGCTGCTGTTGTCGCAGCTACAATGAATCAATATCTTGAAAAATATGAACCTATTATCGTTCATCTACCAGGTGGTGATTTAACTATTCGGTGGGATGAAAAGGGCCATGTTTGGAAAAAAGGTGAAGCGGATTATATTTGTCATGGTGAATTAAAGTATAGCAAAAATAAATAAAAAAAATTGGGGAGTTGAGTATGGTGAAAAAAGAACAAATCATGGAAAAGGTAAAAGAAGAAAACGTACGTTATATTCGGTTACAGTTCACCGACTTATTTGGAACGGTTAAAAATGTTGAAATACCTGTAAGTCAGCTACCTAAGGCATTAAACAATAAAATGATGTTTGATGGATCATCTATTGAAGGTTTTGTAAGAATTGAAGAATCAGATATGTATTTATACCCCGACTTGAACACCTTTGTTATATTCCCTTGGGATTCGGAAAGAGGTAAGGTTGCACGACTTATTTGTGATATTTATAACCCGGACGGAACACCTTTTGAAGGAGATCCGAGAAATAATTTAAAACGAGTATTAAAAGAAATGGAAGATCTAGGTTTTACAAGTTTCAATGTTGGACCGGAACCAGAATTTTTCCTCTTTAAACTTGATGAATATGGGGAACCAACCCTTGAACTTAATGATAATGGTGGCTATTTCGATTTAGCACCTACAGATTTAGGAGAAAACTGCAGACGTGATATCGTACTTGAATTAGAAGCAATGGGCTTTGAAATCGAGGCTTCTCACCATGAAGTTGCCCCTGGTCAACACGAGATTGACTTTAAATATCAAAATGCCTTAAAAGCTTGTGATGACATTCAAACTTTTAAATTAGTTGTGAAAACAATTGCAAGAAAACACGGATTATTAGCAACATTTATGCCGAAACCATTACTTGGTATTAATGGTTCAGGTATGCATAGCAACTTAAGCTTATTTAAAAATAATGAAAATGCCTTCTATGATAAAAATGGACTACTAGAATTAAGTGACACAGCGTTCAGTTTCATGGCAGGAGTATTAAAACATGCACCAAATTTCACTGCCATTACAAACCCAACGGTAAACTCATATAAAAGATTAGTTCCTGGATATGAAGCACCGTGTTATGTAGCTTGGTCAGCAAGAAACCGTAGCCCATTAATTCGTATTCCTGCATCACGTGGTATGAGTACACGAATTGAGGTTCGAAGTGTTGATCCTTCAGCTAATCCGTATCTTGCAATGGCCGTTTTACTTGCTGCTGGATTAGATGGAATAAAAAATAAACTAACAGCTCCACAACCGGTTGACCAAAATATATATGCTTTGTCTAAAAAACAACGCGAGGAACTCGGAATTATCGACTTACCAGCTACTCTTGCTGATGCTATAGAATTACTTAAATCTGATGAAGTTATGACAAAAGCATTAGGTCGTCATTTGTTTGAACGGTTTGTCGAAGCGAAGGAAATCGAATGGGATTTGTTCAGAACTCAAGTACATCCATGGGAACGAGAGCAATATTTAACACAGTATTAGTATGAATTGCAAACTAAGAATATAACAAAAAGAGGTGTTGTTCTGTGTGTGGAATTACCGGATGGGTAGATTGGAATATGGATTTAACCCAATATGTACCTGTAATGAAAAAAATGACAGCAAGCTTGTCTAAACGAGGTCCTGATGCATTAAAGGTTTGGGGCTCACATAACATTCTCCTTGGTCATGCCCGACTTGTCGTAGTTGACCCTAAAGGCGGTTTGCAGCCAATGGTAAAAGTAAAAAATGGAAAAAAATATCACATTATATATAATGGTGAACTTTATAATACGGAAGACTTGCGTAAAGAACTATTAAAAAGAGGATATTCCTTTAATTCCTATTCAGATACAGAAGTGTTATTAACCACATATCTGGAATGGAAAGAGGAATGTGTAAAGTATTTAAATGGAATTTTTGCCTTTGCAATTTGGGATGAAGAGAAGGAAGAATTGTTTATGGCACGGGATCGCCTGGGTGTTAAGCCACTTTTTTATAGTGAAAACAATGGATCACTTATTTTTGCCTCAGAAATTAAGGCAATATTAGCACATCCACAAAGAAAGGCGGAAATAGAGAGGGAAGGACTTCAGGAACTATTCGGCTTAGGTCCTTCTCGGACGCCGGGTCACGGTATTTTTCGTGGAATAAATGAAATTCGACCCGCATATGCAGCTATATTTAATCGTAATGGTTTTAAGAAATGGCGTTATTGGCAAGTGGAAAGTCATCAACATCAACATAGCTTAAACGATACCATTAAACAAGTTTCGAACCTTGTAAAGGATGCCATCGAACGTCAATTGGTTGCTGATGTACCTGTTTGTACCTTTTTATCTGGAGGAGTAGATTCCAGTGCCATTAGTGCGATTACCTCAGCTTATTTTAAAAAAGAGGGCAGAGGACCACTCCATACGTATTCAATTGATTATGAACAAAATCAACAGTATTTTAAATCCAGTTTATTTCAACCTGAGGAAGATACTCCTTGGATTTCCAAAATGGGGGAATACTTGAAAACGAATCATCATGCACTTGTGATTAATCATGAGATATTAGTCGATTACTTGGATAAGGCTGTATTCGTTAGAGATTTACCTGGAATGGCAGATGTCGATGCTTCACTATTATGGTTTTGTGAGCAAATAAAAGAAAATTTTACAGTTAGCTTATCGGGTGAATGTGCAGATGAGATCTTTGGCGGCTATCCGTGGTTTTATCGCGACGATCTATTGAATGCCGATGGTTTTCCTTGGATGACATCTGCTAAAAACAGACAGGATTTATTACGAGCGCATTGGCAAGAGAAATTGAAACTAAACGAATATGTCTTAGAAAGATACAACGAAACAATTGCTGAAGTTCCAAAACTAGAAGGAGAAACTGTATCTGAGTCACGTCGTCGCGAAATGTTTTATTTAAATATGATTTGGTTTATGCCAACCTTATTAGAACGAAAGGATCGCATGAGTATGGGAGCAAGCTTGGAAGTTCGTGTTCCATTTGCCGATCATCGAATTGTTGAATATGCTTGGAATATTCCTTGGAATTGGAAAATGCTGAATGGGCGCGAGAAAGGCTTATTAAGAAAGTCATTAGAAGGAATCCTTCCGAATGATGTTTTATATCGAAAAAAAAGCCCCTATCCAAAAACCCATCATCCACTTTATATAGAACTTGTGAAGAAAAAGTTAAAAAACATACTCGAAAAAAAATCCTCACCAATTTTAGAACTAATATCAAAACAAAAAATACAAGAACTGATCGATTCAAATGGTGCTTCTTTTAAAAAACCGTGGTTTGGTCAGTTGATGACAGGCCCACAACTTTTGGCACATATTTCCCAAATCAATACATGGCTTGAACAATTTAATATTAATATTTTAGACCACTAGGTGTGAACCAGAGGATGATCCTCTGTCACAATAAACATTAAATAGAAAGAGGAGGAAAAAGATGGAGGAAGTATTTTACTTAAACAGTATTTGGATTATTCTAGGTGCATTTTTAGTCATTTTCATGCAAGCAGGCTTCATTCTATTAGAAACCGGTTCGACAAGGATGAAAAATGCAGGGCATATTGCTGGAAAAACCGTGTTTTCTTTCGGTATTGTTGCACTTACATTTTGGGCTGTTGGTTATGGTTTTATCTTCGGAGAAAATAGCAATTTCTTTGTAGGATTATCAGATTTCTTCTTCTCAGGAGAGGAAGCAGAAAACAGCGATTATTCATCTACAGCATTCTTTTTATTTCAATTAGCCTTTGCAGGGATTTCTTTAGCCGTTGCTTCTGGCGGATTTGCTGAACGAGCAAAACTTTCCGTTTATTTAATATTTGCCGTATTATTTTCTATATTTGTATATCCAGTAATTGCTCATTGGATTTGGGGAGATGGTTGGTTAGCTGAGCATGGCAAACAAGATTTTGCGGGATCTACAGTTGTCCATTTAACAGGTGCAATGGCAGCCCTAGCAGCTACTATATTATTAAAACCAAGAATTGGAAAATATAATGCCAATGGTACTAGTAATAATTTAAGTGGCCACAATCAAGTTTATACAGCGCTAGGTGTCTTTATTCTATTTGTAGGATGGTTTGGATTTAATGCAGGTAGTACGCTAGTAGTAGATGATGCATTTTTCGCTTTTGTAGCAATAAATACTACACTAGCAGCAGCTTCAGGTTCAATTGGTGCATTACTTATATCATGGTTTGTTTTAGGCAAATCTGATGTACCGACTATTTTAAATGGAACATTGGCTGGTCTTGTTGCTATTACAGCTTCTTGTGCCTTTGTTGAAACATGGGCAGCAGTTTTGATTGGATTTATTGCAGGAATTACAGTTTTCTATAGTGCTAGATTTTTTGATAAATATAAAATTGACGATCCAATCTATGCTTTATCTGTACATGGTGTTGCAGGTGTTTGGGGTACTTTATCTACAGGTTTTTTTGCTACACCAAAATTAGCAACAGTAGGTCAAGCCGGACTCTTTTATGGTGGTGGCTTCACACAGCTTGGAGTTCAAGCAATGGGGGTAGTTGTTTCAGCAGCCTATGCCTTTGTTGTATCTTACATTTTATTACTTATTATTAAAATGGTTTTAAAAGGACTTCGTGTATCGGAAGAAGAAGAGGTGATCGGATTAGATTTAACTGAACATGGATCCTATGGATATCCAGAAGCGTTAGGTGAAAAAAATTCTAAATCAGCGATATAATACGCTGACACTAGACTGGTTTATATAAAAATATTTTAATGTTTTGACAAAGTTCGGAATTTGGTTAAGTGGTAGATTATATTAAATCCCCTATGCCAATCTTCAATCGTGTAACCATTATCCAGCAGGAAAATGGTTACATTTTTTCTGAAAAATTTTTATTCTTAAAATATAGGTGGGATAATTATGAAACCAGGATATTTAATTCTGGAAACTGGAGAAATCTTTAAAGGAAAGATAATAGGAAATAAAAATGTACCCGTTTTTGGAGAAGTCGTGTTTAACACAAGTATGACAGGATACCAAGAAATAATGACTGATCCTTCATATGCAGGTCAAATTGTTGTATTCACTTATCCTTTAGTGGGGAATTATGGAATTGATGAAAAGTTTAGTGAGAGTTTGCAAGTTCATGCCAATGCAATAGTTGTAAAAGAATTAGAAATGCAATCCAATCCATTAGCTAAGACTAATTCCCTATTAAGTATGATTGAAAAATTTAATTTGCCTTGTTTAATTGATGTTGATACTAGACAATTAGTAAGAAGCATTAGAGAAAAAGGGACTGTTCAGGGGATAATCTCTGATCGTTTAACAACCCCATTATATTTTCAAAAAAACGTTAATCTATTAAATAAAGTAACAACAAAATCAGTTACTACTTATGAAAAAAAAGGTCCACATATCCTATTACTTGACTTTGGTTATAAAAAGTCTATATTGGACTATTTATTAGATGTAAAAAAATGTAAAGTAACAGTAGTACCATATTTTTATCCAATAGAAAAAATACATGAATTAAAACCAGATGGAGTAGTAATTAGTAATGGGCCAGGTAATCCAATGACTGCTCGTGACCAATTTGAAAAAATTAGACAAATAACAGAGGTTTACCCAACATTAGGAATTTGTCTTGGTCATCAATTAATTGCATTAGCATACGGATTAAAAACTAAAAAACTTTTATTTGGTCATCGAGGTGGTAATCATCCAGTAAAAGATTTGGAAACAGATAAAGTATATATGACTTCTCAAAATCACGGATATGTAGTAGAAGATTTTTCAATAAATGAATCAGAATTTGAAATGGCGTTTATTAACGTGAATGATGGGACAATTGAAGGCTTACGCCATAAAAGAAAACCAATAATTACAGTACAATTTCATCCAGAAGGACATCCTGGTCCACTTGATACAGAATTTGTTTTCGATCATTTTCTACAATCTTTAATCTATTAAACATTAGTTTTGATCTAGCGATGGGCCAATTGATTTTATATTCTACATTCCTAGTTAAGGGTGTGTTATTATGCGAGAAGCATTTACATCTTATCAATCGATAAAAAGGTGGTATGACAAGAATTATACTTGTTATTTAGAAAGTATTGATAAGTTACAATCGTTTCACGAAATGGTCTTAAAATCCGTATTCGCAATAACATTGAAAGATATGATAAAACAATATGGCCCACCACCTTGCGAATTTTCTTGGTTTGTTATGGGAAGTGCAGGAAGGTGTGAACAAGCAGTAGTTAGTGATCAAGATCATGGAATCATTTATAAAGAACAGGGGACAACTCAAATTACGTATTTTTTAACATTTGGTAAGAAACTTATGCAAGCATTGGCATACATTGGTTTTCCGATTTGTGATGGGAATGTAATGAGCTCAAACCCAATATGGTGTCGATCTGAAAAAGAATGGGAAGCTCAAATTAACCATTGGATCCAAGAGAACTCTTGGCAATCTTTAAGATATATATTAATTTTTATGGATGCAAGAGTTGTAGTTGGTGATAAAAAGCAGCTAGCAACTTTAAAAAAACTTGTCTATCAGATGATTGAACAACAACCATCTATTTTAGAAAGATTACTAGAGAATACAAAATTTAAAATAGACGCTATAGGAATTGTTAACCAATTTTTACCTATCACAACTGGTCCCTATAGTGGATGTATTAATATAAAATTAACTGCTTTATTTCCTTATGTTAACGCAATTCGTTTATTAGCTATCATTGAAAAAATCGAAGCGACTTCCACGCTATCTCGAATGGAAGCTCTTGGTTTATATGATCAGTATAAAGTGATGATGGAAACACATATTGACAACTTCAAAAAATTAATGCAAATGAGAATTTCTAAAAAGGAAATAACACATTATGAAGATACACATTATCTCAATATTAAAAGCCTTACTAAATTAGAGAAAAAGAAGCTTAAACAGATATTTAAAGATTTAAAAGTACTTCAAAAGTATACAAAATTGAGAGTGCAAGAGGTCGTGAGTAATGAAAAATAATCCTTTGTATCATTTTTTTAATCAATTTCGAGGAAAAATCTCCTCCAGTATTTATATACCTTTTTTGGGTAAGGCCGATCGGAACCACCTTGCTTTGTTAAGGAATCTAGAAAAAGAAATGGAAGTAGATAAATGTTTAGATGTACCTTTAAATAAATTAAATGTTGTCATCTTTGATTTTGAAACTACAGGATTTTATCCAGAAAAAGGTGATTCAATTCTCTCAATTGGAGCTATAAAAATTATAAATGGACAAATGGATACTAATAAAACTTTTTATTCATTAGTATATAATGAAAGAAGACTGCCTGATGAGATTAAACAATTAACCGGAATAGACGAATCTGAATTGCTGTCTGCCCCACCAATAGCGGACGTATTAATCCAGTTTTATCAATTTGTTCAAAACGCCCCACTGGTTGCTCATCATGCGAACCACGAAAAAAAATTTCTACAGCATGCAAATTGGAAAACTTTTAAAAAAATGTATTCCCATCGAATTATTGATACATCACTTGTGTTTAATATTGCTAATCCAGATAAAAGTATTGTCAGTCTAGATGATTATTGTGCTATTTGTGATATACAAGTTCAAAATCGCCATCATGCATTAGGGGACGCAATCACACTGGCCAAGTTATGGCAGATTTATATTCAAAAACTAAAATTAATAGGATGTACTACGTTAAAGGATGTATATGAACAACTCGCAATGAATAACTAATCTATGAGTAAGTTTTTATAATTTTTCCACTTTTTTAGATTTTTCCTCTCTAGGTATAACTTCAATCAGCATTACAAAACATGAAAGGGATAACCACATGACTTTGTTCTTACATAATCCATTCGAACTATCCTATGTTTTGTAAAAGCTTTCACATATAAGAATTAGTAAATTTTTAACAACTAGACAGATCTTCATTAGAATTATTAGGTATATTTGATCGATTTGGGTTTTAATGGTAAGTACATTATTACTGCATTTAAATATTTATATCCGTTTCTTACTAATAGGATGAAATATTGGCAAGTGTAGAAAGTTTTTTAAGATTATATTTACAACAGGTCATTTTCAGCGAATCATATGAACACGAATCTGAAAATATTTATTTTAGTGAAACATTTTACAGGGATGTACGTCTATAAATATAGAAGAGACATGTCTTTGAATTTTTAAAAAATTAAAACTTGACTTTTTTCAGACAATTGTATCATAATTGTTGGCAGAAAAATGTTTACATAAACGAAATAAATCGTTTACAATATAACAAATTAATATTGGATCGATCCTGTGTAATTTATTTTTTTGGAAATATAAATTATTTATATTTAAAGGATGGAACTTGTATGAACCTACAAAGTGTAGTAAGGCAAAAATTGAATCGAAATTTTTTAAACTTTTATTTATTTACTGTGTTTTTGCTCTGGATGAAAACATATTTTACCCAAATTACCCAATTTGATTTAGGTGTAGAAGGGGTTTTCCAACATTTCTTATTATTTATAAACCCACTAGGATCTGCCTTACTATTTTTGGGGTTTGCATTTTTAATGAAAGGTCGTAAAAAATATATATTTATCATCATAATCTATACTTTGATGACAACGCTTTTATATGCCAATGTCGTCTATTATCGTTATTTTGACGATTTTTTAACATTGCCAAATTTATCTAATACAAATAATTTTGGTAATCTAGGTGGTAGTGTACAGGCCTTATTAGAACCGACTGATATTTTTTACTTTTTTGATATATTGTTCATTATTCTTTTACTTATTTTGAAAAAGTTTAAATTAGATCAAACACCCATTAAAAGAAGTCAAGCAATCGCTATATTATCTTTCGGGTTAGGAATATTTTGTTTGAATTTGGGCTTAGCGGAATCCGATCGACCTCAATTATTAACACGAGGTTTTGACAGAAACTATATTGTGAAATATTTAGGAATATATAATTATCAAATTTACGATGCGTATCAAACAACGAAAGCAAATGCACAAAGGGCTTTTGCAGATAGCAATGATGCAGTTGAGATTGTAAACTATTCAAAATCGATACATGCTGAGCCCAACCCAAGGTATTTTGGTGTAGCAGAAGGAAAAAATGTCATATATATTCACTTAGAATCCATCCAGGAATTTCTTATTGATTTTGAATTGAATGGAGAAGAAGTAACGCCATTTTTGAATCGGATGAAAAAGGATCCGAACACGATATATTTTGAAAACTTTTTCCATCAAACAGCCCAAGGAAAAACTTCTGATGCCGAATATATGATTGAAAATTCGTTTTATGGACTACCACAGGGTTCTGCCTTTATTACAAGAGGGAGAAATACGTACCATGCTGCACCAGCCATTTTAAAAGATTATGGCTATACTTCAGCAGTATTTCACGGAAATGGAGGAAGTTTCTGGAACCGAAACGAAATATACAAATCTTTTGGCTACGATTATTTCTTTGATGCTAAATACTTCGAAATAGCAGATGATGATCGTGCTGAATACGGCTTAATGGATAAACCATTTTTCGAGCAATCAGAACCATTTTTAAGCTCTTTACCTCAACCTTTTTACGCTAAATTTATTACCATAACTAATCATTATCCATTTCCGTTGAATGAAAAATTGGCATCGATTGAAAAGCCGAATACCGGTAACAATGTTGTCGATGGTTATTTTCAAACAGCTCGCTATGCCGATGAAGCATTAGAACAGTTTTTTCAATATTTAGATGAAATGAACCTGTTAGAAAACACAGTTATTATTATGTATGGTGATCACCATGCACTGAGTGAAAAATATTATGACGAGTTATCAGATTTACTAGATCAAGAAATAGGACCGGTAGAAAGTGCTGGTTTACAAAGAGTTCCTTTATTTATATATGTACCTGGCATAGAAGGTGAAATTAATTCCACATACGGTGGCCAAATTGATTTATTACCAACTTTACTTCATCTACTTGGAATTGATACAAAAGAGTTTGTTCATTTTGGTACAGATTTGTTATCAGAACAACACCTTGAACTTGTACCATTTAGAAATGGAGATTTTGTAAGTCCAAAAATTTATTCTGTAAATGATAATTTTTACGATATTAATACAGGGAATAAAATAACCGAAGATCATGTCCTTTATGAAGAGGCAATTGAATTAAAGGAGAAGACAGAATTTACACTTCAACTTTCCGATCAATTAGTTAATGGTGATTTATTAAGGTTTTACACACCTCCAGAATTCACTCCTGTTGACCGATCAAAATTGGACTATTCTGTACCAAATAATAAAAACGGATATTAAAATTCTATTTGGACAGTCCTTTGCTTATATAAATTCGTAACTTCCTTATCATAAAGGTATTAAACTATTAATTTATTAGTGATTGATTCATACTTTACCTAGATAAACTTGACAAAATATAAAAAAAAAGTATAGTAATATACTTGTACGATGGCAATTCAATTAACTTTCAAATTTGTAATTTATTATCTATGTAAACCTATGTTAATATAGTTTTTATAGAATATTAATTTAATAGGTGAAATATTAATTTCTGCGTAAAACATTGAATTTATGTGGAATAATATTAATCGAAGCAGAAAGAGGTGCACCAATGTTAAACTCACTAAATAAAGATATTGGTTTTCTAAACAAATTTATTGGGTTTTACTTTTTATCAGTCATTATTTTATGGTTAAAAACATATGTAACGCAATTGACGGTGTTTAATCTCGGTGTTGAAGGAACTTTCCAACATTTTTTATTATTTATTAACCCGTTAGGTTCGGCCTTATTATTTCTAGGACTATCCTTTTTCGCAAAAGATCGGAGAAAATATATATGGTTAATGATTATTTATACATTCATGTCGATCTGGTTATATGCAAATGTGATGTATTACCGTTTCTTTAATGATTTCATTACACTTCCGACAATTTTCCAAACACAAAACTTTGGTGATTTAGGTGGAAGTGTTGCTTCATTATTCCAAGTTACAGATGTTTTATTCTTTGTTGATTGGATCGTTTTAATTGCTTTATTAGCTTTTAAAGTCATTAAGGTAGATAAAACGGTTCAACCTCGTAAAAAGGCAATTGCGATTTTAACATTATCTTTAGGAATGATGTGTTTAAACTTAGGTCTTGCAGAATCTGATCGACCTGAATTGTTAACACGAGGCTTTGATCGAAACTATATTGTGAAATATTTAGGAATGTATAATTTTACAATTTATGATGCTGTAGAAAGTACAAAAGCGGCTTCACAACGAGTACTTGCGGATAGCAGTGATGTAACAGAAATTATTAACTATACACAATCCAATTATGCTGCACCGAATGAAGAATATTTTGGAATTGCAGAAGGAAGAAATGTCGTCTATCTTCACTTAGAATCCATTCAAACATTTTTAATGGACTATCATTTAAATGGGGAAGAAGTAATGCCATTTTTAAATTCTTTGGCTAAAGATGAAGACACTATCTATTTTGATAATTTCTTCCATCAAACTGCTCAAGGTAAAACAGCGGATTCTGAATTTATAATCGAAAATTCATTATTCGGTTTACCACAAGGTGCTGCTTTTATTACAAAAGGACGTAATACGTATCATGCAGCTCCAGCTATTTTAAAAGATCATGGATACACTTCAGCAGTTTTACATGGTAACGGTGGAAGTTTCTGGAACCGTAATGAAATATATAAATCGTTCGGTTTTGACCATTTCTTTGATTTAACTTATTATGATGTAGAATCTGATGAAGACTTGGCAGAATATGGTTTAATGGATAAGCCGTTTTATAAGCAATCCGTCGACCATTTAAAATCTTTACAACAACCTTTTTACACAAAATTAATACCAGTTACACACCATTATCCATTTGAACTAGATGAAGAATTAGCTACAATTGGAAAAGCAGACACGGGTGATCGTACTGTAGATAATTATTTTCAAACTGCACGTTATGCTGATGAAGCACTTGAACAATTATTCAACGATCTAAAAGAAGCCGGGCTATATGATAATACGATCTTTATTTTATATGGAGATCACTACGGAATATCACAAAATCATAATCGTGCGATGTCAGAAATTATTGGTAAAGAGGTTGGAAGTTTTGAAAGTGCAGGCTTACAACGCGTTCCTTTATTAATTCACATTCCAGGTGCAGATATGGAAGGTGGCGTGAATCACACATATGGTGGACAGATTGATTTATTGCCAACGCTTTTACATTTATTAGGTGTTGATTCAAAACCATTTGTACATTTTGGTCAAGATTTACTATCTAAAGACCATAATCAAGTTACTGTGTTCCGTAATGGTGATTATGTAAGCCCAGAAATTTTTGCAGTTGAAGGAAAATACTTTGATACAGAAACTGGATTACCAATTGAAGATGAAGAAAAGTTAAAAATAGCAAAAGAATTAAAAGATGAAGTGGAATATAAGCTAATGTTATCTGATAAAACGGTTAATGGTGACTTATTAAGATTCTATACTCCTGAAGGTTTTACACCTGTTGACCGTAATCAGTATGACTATAGTAAAAGCGAATAAATGAATAAAACAACAAGGGTTGTCCTACAATTTGCAGTAATTGTTTGTTGGGCAACCCTTATTTTATTACAAAAAATATGATTTATATAGAAGGGATAAATATGAACATTTCATTTGACAATGTACATAAATTCGGTAAGATCCTTTTTGAAACCCAATTATTTAAACATTATCATTTTCCTGACATGTTAAATTATTATAGTGAGAATTTTGTAGCCTTTAAACAAATGCCATCAATTCATGAATTTGAATCGACATCCAGTTATTTAAGGGAATTCCATAAGAAAAATGGACAAAACCACCTCATGTTTATCTTACCAGAGAATAAATCTTTAAATCATGAATTTCAAAAATATTTAAATTTGAATGAATATGATTATAGTTACAATGAACTATATTTCATTCAACCGGAAGATTTTCCTAAGTTTACAAAAAATCCGGATATTGTGGTAGAAAACGTCAAGTCAGAGACAATGGATACATTTTTACAACTACAATTCAATATTGATTTAAAATTTGGTGTTGATTTTGCTAAAGGTAAACAAGCGATTTATAAAACAAATTTTAACAATAAGAATTGGAAGCAAGTGATCGCCTATTATAAAGGGATTCCTGCAGGTACACTTGATTTAATTATTAGCGATACAACCGTTGAAATTGATAATTTTGTTGTATTAGAACATTTCCAAAGAAGAGGGATTGGAACACATATGCAGAAGTATGTTATGGAACAATTTCCAAATCATGTTGTCATATTAGTGGCTGAAGGTGAAGGAACAGCAAGGAAGATGTATATAAAGCAAAATTACAAGTGTGTTGGTTACCAATACGAAATACTGAAAATTATGGATGATTTCTAACCGTGAAAGGATGTTGTATAAGTGGAATTAGGGTTAAAAGGAAAAGTGGCATTTATAACTGGTGGAAGTAAAGGAATTGGTTTTGTTACAGCACTCACACTTGTAAAAGAGGGGGCAGATGTGGCTATTTGTGCAAGAAATATTAACAGCTTACAAACTGCAGCAGCCGCTATAAAAAAGGAAACAGGGCGACAAATTTTAACCATCGTTGCAGATGTGACAATAGAAGAGGATTGTAAGAAAGCTGTAGAAGTAACGGTTAACCATTTTGGTAAGTTAAATATTTTAATTAATAATGCCGGGACCTCATCTGCCAACCCTTTTGACAAAGTAGATACAAATTTATGGAAATATGATCTGGATTTAAAATTATTCGCTGCCATTCATTGTTCTCGTTATGCAGTACCATATATGCGAAAAGAGGGTGGGGGATCCATCGTAAATATAACTGCTGCTTTAGCGAAAACACCTGGTGCTTCAACACTCCCCACTAGTGTGAGTCGTTCAGCAGGAATGGCACTTACGAAGGCAATGAGTAAAGATTTAGGGAAAGATAACATTCGTGTGAATACAGTTTGTATCGGTTTAGTTCGTAGTGATCAAATTGAGAAAAAATGGCAAAAAGAATGTCCGGAATTAACATGGGAGGCCTTTTCAAATAAAGTTGGGCGAAATATACCTTTAGGGCGTATTGGAGAAACACAAGAAGCTGCTAACGTTATAACATTTCTCGTTTCTGATGCTGCAAGCTATGTTACAGGTACAGCTGTCAATATTGATGGAGGAAGTGCATCGGCATTATAAATCTTCTTATTGAAACATAGAAAATGATAATCTTGAAAAAGAAGATTTTTTATGGCTGTATCAATCACATACAGCCATAAAGTATGATTAAATATGAATATCTTTAGGATCAGATTCTTCAGTATAGTCCTTCTTTTTCATTTTTTCTAATTCTAATCGAAGTTTTTCCGTTTCTAGTAAATAATTTTGTTGTTTAATGCGTTCTAATTCCAATTGATCTCTAATTATTTCCGCTTGAATTTTTTTCGATTTTCTAAGATGACTTGTCAAAATTCCAGCTAAAGGGATCGAGAAAATCAGCACAACGGCTATTAGTTCAATTAAAGTCCCCATATGATAAACCTCCGAATTTTTAATATTAAATATATTTTATCATCTAGATTAAAATACCCCAACAAATAACTACATGATCATAAACTTTTGTTCATTTTCATAAAATGGACAAGAAGGGATAGAGGGAGGTAAAAATATGAGTGTATTTATAATGCTTACAAAAGGAAAAATGGTATAAATGAGTAAGGGATTTATACAAATAATCTTGCTCATTTTTGGTGCCATCATCCAAGGTATGGCAATGGCACAATTTTTATTTCCTCATAATATCCCTTCAGGTGGTGGCGCGGGAATTGCGATCTTGCTTCATCACTTTCTCCATTTACCTCTTGGGTTTTCCTTATGGTTATCGAATGCAGTCTTTTTAATTTTTGCATTGAATTTTTTTGGCCTTACATGGACACTTAAAACGATTTTTGCTGTAGCACTAACTGCAATTACTGTTAACTTCATAACAGATGCCTTTTTGTTTTACCATATCCATATTTTTGCAGATATCGTTTTGGGGGGGATTTTTTATGGAATCGGAGTTGGAATTTTAATTCGAGTTGGTGCTTCTAGTGGAGGTATGGTCATTCCAGCTTTAATGATTGCAAGATTCAGAAACTGGCATCCAGGTACCGTTATTCTTTGGATAAATGGGCTCATATTTCTTTTTACATCAGTAGCAATCGATTTTAAAATAATTCTGTTTGCATTTGTCTGTCAAATGATTTCTACAAGGGTTATCGACTTTATTTACTTTATACATATACCCCGACCATTGTATAGTTCAATATTATGGCGTAAAAAATAAGATCCTAATTAAGGATCTTTCAGACTGTCGACAAACCCCAACTCAAATGCTTCATTTGAGTTGGGATTTGTCTTTTTTTGCTCATCATTTTCTAAGATTCTTATCTTATTTAGGCTGGACATGGTCTTTTCCATGTCCA
>NZ_JAOUSE010000034.1:0-35342 GCF_025660415.1 Pallidibacillus thermolactis | reverse complement strand
ATTATTGTCTGTACGCTTCGATAACATCCTAAATTTCCCCCGTTAACCAAGAATTCTATCCCTATTATACAAAAAAAACCTGTAGATTTGGCCACTAGTTAGGGACTTTGTCTACAAGCTGAAGCTGTCCTATAGGACAGCTTTTCGTATTGGAAATCTTATTTGCGACATTTCCTATTTCTTCAACGATTGAAACAACATATTTCGGATAAGTTATTAGTGAACGATTTTTTAAAATCGTTCTTGATCAAGAATGGAGGGATCATCTTATGGCGAAAAGTGGAAAATCTCGACGCTTTGTAAGTCAAGGTTCCAACGCAGTTTATCAACATTCAAAGAGAATCCCTTACCATTTAACATATGCCGAAGCCGAAGCCCGAAAAATGAGAGAAGGACAAGATTCTTCTATCGTCCATTATTAGGTGGTGGCAAGCTTGGCCATTTCTTATTTCCAACAAATTAAAGAGCGACTTAAAAACATGTTATCGGCTGAAAATGTTTCAATGGATGAAATCAAACAAGTTCAACAAGCCATCGAACAATCTTTTCCAGATGCTGAATTGGCTGAACAAGAAATTGAGCAACAATATAAAAGTGAACTTCAATCACTAAATATTGATTAAAAGAATTGGGGCTAAGTTTCAACGCCCCAATTTTTCACGAATCAATTTTTCGAAATTGCCCAATCACCGTTTCTGTTTTTACGATATTCGTAAAGGCTTTTGGATCAATCTCCGATATAATTTTCCTTAGTTCAAATAATTCATAACGGCTAATGACCGTAAGTAACATCTCCTTCCCTTCATCAGAAAACGCCCCGTGGGCTTGAATTACTGTTGCTCCTCTTTTCAATCGGTTAATAATCGCCTTCCTTACTTCTTTGGAATTTTTGGTCACAATCATTGCGGTTAACTTTTGTGATTGGGTATGAATAATATCAATCACTTTAGAAACGGTAAATAATACCACTAACGTATATAATGATTTTTCCCATCCATAGAGAAAACCAGCAGCGATAATAATAAAACTATTTAATATAAAATTATACTTACCAAGCGATTCTTCAACTAAGTAAGATAAATAAACAACAATAATATCCATCCCGCCTGTGGAAGCGCCAAACCGTAAAGTGATCCCGACCCCTATTCCACTTAGAACGCCACCAAAGACAGCGTTTAAAAGAATATCTTCAGATAATGTTACAATCGGTAAAAGATTTAAAAATAGGGATGAAAAAATGACACTTACAAAACTATATAAAGTAAAAGACTTACTTACTTTTGTCCAACCTAACAATGCAACAGGTATATTTAATAACAATAACCAAATACCAACTGAAATATGTATATTGAAAAAATCCCCAAATATTCGGGCAAGTAGTTGGCTTAATCCTGCAAACCCGCTGGAATAAACACCGGCAGGAATAATAAAGAAATTCATCGATATCGCAAAAATAAAAGCCCCTATAATGACTGCAAGAAGTTTTTTTACATTCGTTAAAACTAAAACCATATGTTCCACCACTTTATCATAGATGTGAATAACTGCTGCTTTACCATTAAAAACAAGAAAGAGAATCTTTGTCTTATTATGGATATATTTCCCAAAAACCAAAAATTCTATAATGGAAAAGTCAATAATTGTGGAAAACAAGGTGAAGACCATCGGAATAGCTCTTTTCTTATTTTTACCAAGGTGTTAAACTGTTTTATAGTAAAAATAGAAAGCGGTGGTATGATGACAGTTTTAAAAATCATTGTAGATAGCGGGTGTGACTTGCCATATAACTACATAACAGAACACAATCTTGAACTTATTTCGTTGACTGTTCATCTTAAGGGGGAGGAATATAAAGATATAACAGAAATTCAACCCAAAACAGTTTATGATGAAATGCGAAACGGAAGTGTTCCAAAAACTTCACAAGCCTCAATCAATCAGTTTACCGAAATTTTCACTAAATACGCCAAAGAAGGGCAATCTTGCCTTTATTTAGCATTTTCATCCCAATTATCTGGTACATATCAAACAGCTTGTATGGTTCGGGAACAAATTTTAGAAAAATATCCTGAATTTGATTTAACCATTATTGATACAAAGGCAGCATCCCTTGGGCTAGGACTCATTGTTCATCATGCAGTAAAACTTTTGGAAAGTGGTGCTACTAAGGAAACAATCATTAAAGAAGCTGAATTTTATTGCGAACATATGCAACATTTATTTACAGTAGATAATTTAGAATATTTACGGCGCGGTGGACGTGTATCTAATGTAAGTGCCTTTGTAGGTGGTTTGCTTAACATTAAACCTTTGCTACATGTAGAAGATGGAAAATTAATTCCATTAGAAAAAATCCGTGGTCGCAAAAAAGTCCTTAAACGAATGGTCGATTTAATGGACGAACGTGGTGCCGATTTATCCAATCAATTGATTGGCATTAGTCACGCAGATGATGAAGAAACAGCAATACTAGTAAAAAAAATGATGGAAGAAAAATTTGGTTGCAAACATTTCTTTATTAACATGATTGGCTCAGTTATTGGTGCCCACACTGGTCCAGGTGCAATTGCGGTCTTCTTTTTAGATAAAAAAACGAATAGTGACATCGATATAACCCAATAATAAAGCCGAAGCGATGATGCTGAATTTTGTTAAAGGGGTGTAAAAAATGTCACACACGACCGATGACGATAAAAAGCCTGTTGATCATCAAGCAAAAAGAGAAAAAGCGAATGAACTGAAAGAACGGAATCGTAAAGCTGGTAAACGGCAATATTCAAAGAAAACAGATCATTTATAATTATCGGGCTGTCTTTCGAGACGCCCGATATTGATTTTTCCTAAAAAGCTTATCTCCCATCTCCACTGATCGACTATAACTTATACTTTCGTATAAAAGTCCTTTCCTTAGTTTGAACTTGCCCAAGGGTTCGTTTTTCCATATAATAGACGGAAATAGTAGGAACGGAGGAGTTAAATGGCAAAGGAAAGTTCATTCGATATCGTTTCCAAGGTTGATTTTTCAGAAGTGGCGAATGCCATTAACATGGCGATGAAAGAAATTCAAAATCGGTACGATTTTAAAGGAAGTTCCAGTGATATAAAACTTGAAGGTGAAGAACTCGTTCTTATTTCCGATGATGAATTTAAAATGAATCAATTAAAAGATGTTCTCATCAGTAAGTTAATTAGACGCAATGTGCCCTTAAAAAACTTACACTATGAAAAATTAGAAAACGCCTTTGGCGGAAATGTACGTCAACGAGCAAAACTCGTAAGTGGTATTGATAAAGAAAACGCGAAAAAGATTAATTCATTAATTAAAAACTCAAAACTCAAAGTAAAAAGTCAAATTCAAGATGACCAAATTCGAGTTTCAGGTAAAAGTAAGGATGATTTGCAAAAAGTTATTGCTATCATAAGAGAAGCAGATTTACCTATCGATGTACAATTTGTTAATTTCCGCTAAATGATAAGAAGGTTACCAAATATCCTTAAGGACAAATATTTGGTAACCTTTTTTTATGACTTATTTAATACGAACTTTTCTTTCCCCTTTTCCAAAGAAAATAGTAAAAGAACATAAATACAATAGGGATCATTGTCATGACGGTTACATTCATCATATTTATTCCAGTATGATTTTGCACAACAAAAATTTCTGCTTGTTCCTGATTTATTTGGATTACATATGTTCCATTCTTCTCCTTTATCAGTTCACCTTCAAACAAACCAAAAAGCTGTTTATTAGGAGCAATTAGATCGCTAGAAATTTCAACGGTTTGATTTTGAGAAGAATTATTCAATGCCACAATGGTTGTTTCATCCTTATATGTGTTAGCGTAAACGGCCATCCCACCCTCTTCATAAAGTAGGTTTAAATCGCCATCCGTTAAAGATGGATAATGATTTCGAATGTTTCCTAGTTTTTCCATAAACTCAATTAATTCGTCATCTGCACGAAAATCCATTAAACGATGATTCTCTGCACCTTCTCCCCCATTTAAAGCAATTTCTGTTCCATAGAAAATGGCGGGTACACCAGGGGTCGTATACAAAAATGTTAATATAAGCGGCCACCTTTCACCTGGAAATTGATTTTGTTGCACGATTTCATAAGTAAAACGACGAATATTTGGATCATCTATATATTTCCAAAAAGCTTTTCCTTCCATTGCATTCAACAGCGGTTTAATGGACTGATCGGGTTTGTTTAGTACTGCTCTCATATGTACAGTTAGATCACCGTTTACTACACGATCAATGGAGGAGTTTTCTAAATCAATTGTTCCATCGTCAATTTGTAAAATGATGTAAACATGTTCATTAACTGCCTTTACTTCATGAGCAAATTTATCATATTCCGCAATTGGTATTTCAAGATGTTTTTTTAAGAAGAAACCGTCCACACCAACTTCTTCAATCCACCAGTTTGCAGCCTTTGCTATCTCATCCATCGATACGTCTTGGCTAATAGGTAAATCAAGGATAATTTGAATGTGAATATCATGAGCAACCCGGACAAGTTCCTTAATATCATCTATATTGCCAAAATGTGGATTTATTTTATAGTAATCTTTTACATCCTCACTTAAATAGTCATCATCTCCACTTTCAAAAATAGAACTTAACAGGATCGTCGTAAACCCCATCTTTTTAATATGATTTATGCGTTTAATAATTCCTTTAATATCACCACCATGATAAGCCAAAGGATCTTGTGTGTTTACTTGAATGTCATTTGATCGATCACCATTATAAAATCGGTCAACGATGATATAATAAACGCTTTTATCTGTCATTACTTGTTTTGTATCATCTGCCTTTGATACAAGCTGAAAAGAAAATAAAAAAATGGGAATAAAAAGTAATACAGCAAGTACATGTTTCAACTACCATATCCTCCTCACCAAATCCAAAAAATCATCTGTATTATCTGAAACTTGTTACGATTATAGCTTACCTTTTTCCTGGACAAACCGTCAATCAGAAGCCTTTCCAAAAAGTATAAAAAAATCGTATTTTGTCAAAACAAGTATAAAACTACTATTTTTCTAATGGAGGACAACGATGAAACCTGAAAAATTACGGATCATTGATAATCAACAACGTTCCTATTGTGAAGGTATAATAGAAAAAATCAATGGGGATTGGGTCTTTTTTGATGAAGAGAACGACGATGCCTTTCCATTAGAAGATTTCTTTTTTCGTGAATTTCAATTTAAACATTTAAATCAGTGGCATACTGGAATTTTGACAGAAGAATTTAAAATTCAGAGCAAACATACACAATACGTTTTACAAGACTACATGCAAGTTCGTATCCGAAAAACTTTACCGTATAGCTGTATTTCTTGGCTTGAAGAATTACAGAACGATGTGTTTTACCAATTTATTTCCACATTAAATGAACTTGAATTTTCGATATTTGATTTACTGTATTGTCATAACATTTCCTCCTTTAAATTATCACCCAAAAAACAAGGTGTTAATTTCCTGACCTTTGATAATAGTACATGTATTTGTGTTGTTCATCATCATTTTGATTATGATGAGAAAAAACGAAAAGATCGATTGGAATTTACGCTAAATACAGGTAAGCGAATTGTTGTTCAAGACTTTTATTGGCCAAAAAAGGCCTAAATCAAAAATTGTTCATTTTATGAAACATTACGTAGTAAATGTAATATCCATTTGTAACACATTTTACTTTTTCAAACACAATAAATGTCATCTTCGTACTTCCTCGGGACTGCTAAGTGTTAGTAGCACAGACTTAGGCACAAAATATCGTGGTATTTAATGGATTATCTAATCTAAAGCGTATCTTTGTTTTTGGATCAGAATAAAATATTTACAAGTTTTGGTTATTGCCACAAAGTCCAACTACATGATGATGATAAAAATTAAATAAATAGGACAAATTGAAAACACAAAAAGGAGGAATCTGTCAAAATTTGACAGATTCCTCCTTTTTTATGAATTTTTAAAAAAACTTCATACCCATTGGTAATTTTAAACCTAGATATATTGTTGTTAAAAGTATAATGATAAATAAAATCCAATAAAGGACGGTTGATCGTTGTTTTTTTGTCGCCACTAATAGTAATTCCATCATCACAATAACAAGAACTCCTGCTAACATTTTAATATGATAATCACCGGTTGGCTCAGGCATTGACATAAATAACATGACGCCTGTGACTAAAACAAATATGTAAAATAAGCGGGTGATCATGGAAACAATTTTTGCACCTTTTTCATTATTCATTTTCATTAGAACAAGGGTCACAATAAATAAAATAATCGCCAAAACCCATGATGTGATATGCATATGTGTCATAATTTTATCCTCCTATTTTCAGTTTCATATCAACAAAATAGTAACATATTCCAAAATAAAATAATAATTTAAAGTCCGATTATTCAATACGATTGATTAAAGTGCCGATATGCTCAACTGTGATTTCAATTTCATCACCAGATTTTAAAAATCGTGGTGGTTTGAAACCTTTGCCAACTCCAGCCGGAGTACCTGTTGCAATAATATCGCCTGCTTCCAACGTCATTCCTCTTGAGAGGATAGATATAATCTTTTCTATTGGAAAGATTAAATGGTTCGTTGACGATTGCTGTCTTATTTCTCCATTTACTTTCGTTTCAATTTGTAACGCATTCGGATTCGCAATTACTGATTTATGAACAATCCATGGCCCTATCGGACATGTGCAATCTAAACTTTTCCCTAAAAAATATTGTTTATGACGACTTTGCATATCCCTTGCCGTAATATCGTTTATAATAGTATAGCCAAAAACATAATCAAGGGCTTCTTCCTCTTTAATTTCTTTACCCCTTTTTCCAATAACAACGGCCAATTCCCCTTCATAATCTAGCTGGTTTGTTAAATTTTTGTAATTGGGTATGGTAGCATTCGGTCCTGTTACTGTTGTAGGCGCCTTTGTAAAAATAATAATGTCTTCTGGAATATCTTGTTCACTCCCCATTTCAATAGCATGTTCACGATAATTTTTACCAACACAGAAAATATTTTTTCTAGGGACTGGGATTGGCGCATGCATAGTAACCTCATGAAACGAATAGAACGCTTCTGATGCCTCTTCTTTTAATGACAGAGAGTTCAATAACTCATTGACTTTTTTTAAGAAAGCATCTCCGTGTTCAATACATTCAATCAATGTATTAGGGATTTGTGATGGACCACCATTATACACTTCATCTAATTGCTGTAAATCAATAATGTTTTCTTTATAAACAAGGCCAACAAACGGATTGCCATTGTGATGAGTTGCTGTTACAAACTTCATTATTTCATACCCCTTTCTTTTTTATTTGTGAAAAATTCCCATATGTGAACCTCCGCCAAATCCATTCCATTGGTCCCATTTGATAATGGTTTAACCATTTCCGACTGATCACCATTTGTAATAAATAAATCGTACCCGCTAAAAGTGTACTTTCGGTATAAGAAATTTGTCCATAAAGACCGAGTCCATAACTATAGAAAATAAATGAACATAAAATGGATTGGAAGAGATAATTTGTCAAAGATATTTTCCCAACATCTCGAAACATTCCGAAAAAATCCGCCAATTTTCCTTTATAACATAGAAGATAAATTATGGAAATGTATGTAAGTGTAAGGATACTTCCACCAAAAACATTTTGAATATGTTCTGTCGCAATATTTTTCTCAAATATGTATGGAATTAATTTCAATAACAATCCAGTTGGCAAGGTTATAATAAGTACCCAGGACCAAAAACGATCATTCTTTTTATTTTGGACTAATCTTTTTGTTTTTGCTAAACTGACCCCAAATAAGAACAATGGAAAGACCATAAACATTAACATGATAAATGCGCTGCCAGTCTCAAGATACCAATCTTGTAATCTTTGAACTGTCACCTCCAAAAAGCTCCCATGTTGATAGACCGCTGTCACTTCTGCTGCTTTACTTTCATCATAAACCGAAATATGATTTTTTGAAATAAATGTCGCCAATGGTAACATTTGATAAAACAACCATAAATTTGGAATCGTATACAATAGGATCGATATTGTTGTCAAAACCTTTGCTGACAGATTGATAAACATGATCAGTAAAAATCCAAAAACGGCATAAGTGACAAGAATATCGCCTGCCCAAACAACTGTAGCATGAATAAGACCGATGATAAGTAGAATCAACATCCTTCTCACTGTAACGGTGTAAAAACGGCCACCTTTCTCATCAAGCTTTTGCTTCAGCAAAAGAAAACTATAACCAAAAAGCATGGCAAATAATGGGTAAAAGCTTGCTTGAACAAATAAATCTATCATGGTGAAAACCCAACGATCCAAAGGGGATTTGGCAAACGTTGATAAATCTCCATAAAGATACGGCGTATGAAAGGAAAATATGTTTACGAACAAGATGCCTAATAGGGCTATGCCTCTTAACACATCAATGGAAAAAATCCTGTCTTCCTGCAATGGGTTTTCCTTCAAACATTTTACTCCCTTTCCATATTATCACTATATTAAAAGTATAATGGATCGTACTTTAGCAATCTAGTAAAAGGGTTCCTTACTTAATAGGATTTGTATCACATTTTTCTATCCAATACATAAAATAACATAACGGTATGGGCTGTTACACGTATAAATTATAGCGAAATGAAGGATGAACTGAAAATATTTACCATTGAGGAAGTGAGAACGTGCCAGCAATTGTCGGCATTGTCAATGTGAATGCCATAAGCTCTAGTGCGGTTTTTAATATTGGAGATGTTTTTCGGATTGCACCAATCTCAACATCTAAAACATTCTCAGGTGCAGGATCATTTAATACCGGTGAAACGTTATATGTTTATAACCATAAAAGCAATACCAACACGTACGATAAGGATTTTATTGACCAACCAAATAGTTTTAATGTTTAACAATGCCTGATGCAATGAAATTTAAAATAACGTAGGTGAATATGCATGAATATTTATGTTCAACAGTCAATTCATATAAATATATTGCGGGTAGGCAGTTTAAGCAATTCCTCGATACTGCAGATTGGAACTTCTGGTATTATAAAATCTACAGCACATTTAGCAAACAGTGGCGGTTTTACAGAATTAGCACCAATGCCAACAACGCATCAAGGGTTTGTCATCTCTTCATTTAATACCATTCCTGACCTGTCAAATCAAAGAAAGAATAACAACTAAGTTGTTTAACTTCAAAGGAAGTGATATTTTGCAACAGGAGTTAATCTTTTATCTAAATCAATTAGCTGCAAAAATAAAAAAACAGGAAGAACAATTGGCAAAATTAGAAAAAAATCATGAAGAGCTTCGAAAAACGATTGATTCTTTAAAAAAACAACCACCAGTTAATGTAGAGCGGATTGAATATCATTTCGACCAATTAAAAATTGAAAAACTGGATGGAACGTTGAATATCGGCCTTAACCCAAACGACTTACAAGGGATGGATGAATTTTCCATTGCAACAAACAACCAAATACCACCTTTTTTCCAGAATCCAACATTCATAGAGCAAGTTCGCAATAAATTAAATGACTATATTGATCAGGAATTACCGAAAGTCATTGAAGACATGAAAAATAAGTTGAATTTACAATTGGATAATTCTTTTACTCAATTTATTCAAGAAGATATTCGGAAACAAATGCCAGATCGGATTCAGTTTTATATTCAAAAATTAACACAAGAAAATAGTAATCGCTCACAAGAAGAACAAGAGCAGGAAATGATTCAACGTATTGTTCAAGATATTTCACAAGCCGTCAACGCCTTTTTGAAACAATTCCAGACGAAAGGAGATGGGGGCAATGATAATGGAAGTGACCAACCGTGAGCTTCTCGTTGGTGAAATACACATTGGTAGTGTATCAAGTTCTTCTGTTTTATTTATTGGAGATACGAACTCCATGCAAATGTATTCAGCGTTTGATACGCCAGCAGAATCATTAATTATTTCACCTCTTGTACCAATTGCCCCGGAACCGTAAATATGATAAAACGAGTATCAAAAGTGGATAACATTAAACTTAATACGTTAACAAGTGCATCACAATTACAGATCGGCGATGCAAAGGAAATTCATCTTACGTTAAATGCTTTAGCAATGCTCCGAGATACTGAAATATGGTTCGATCATGAAGGGGATCTTAAAAATTCCCCTATTTTTAACCGGCCAACCATATTCCCTGCATTATATGAACCGTTAATTGTCAAAACAAATAATGTGAAAGGGAAAATTGAAGTTGGGAAAGTGAATATTCTTGGTGTGGCAAGTTCATCGCTCATTCAAATTGGAAGCAATGAATGTATGAAACTTGAATCTCGGATAAAACATATTCGTCATTTGACGATCCCACCAAATGAAAATTCAAATGAACTAAAAAATGATGATGAACGCTGATAGGACATATGCATATTTTATTATTAGAATGAAAATTAAATTTCTTCTCAGTATGTTCATCTATTTTAGTACTTCACTAACTTTAAAGGACTGTTTTATATGCCTAGTATTATTGGTTCAGTGAAAATTGCAAATGTTACTGATGGGGCCGTCAACTTTGGCGATACATTAAATATTGCTCCAAAATCTGTTGCAAAATCGAGTGGTGGTTCAGGATCCTTTATTACTGGTATATTTAATGTTGCCAATAATGGCTTCAATGCCACAAATACAATTGATCCTGATGTCGTTGATCAGCCTACAAATCAAACAAATTAAGAAAAAAATCGCCTCTTGTCAGTAGTTATGAAACTCGACAAGAGGCCGTTTTTTGTTTAGATTATTCTACTTTAAGAACATGTCCACCATCAAAAAAGTATAAGTATGACGCTGTAACAGGTTCATTAAAAATAGTCGCAACCGCATTCCTGTATAACGCTACCTGTGTTCTGTATCGCTTCAATAGGATTGGTTTCGCTTCTGCAAACCCATTTTTAAAACGGTCAGTGATTTGGTCCGTTTTATAGTCAATGATAACAAGACCATTCGCATCTTTAATTAACAGGTCAATTATTCCTTGAACAAAAACTGGATCCTCTCCTTTTTGCCAATCAAGATACACATCTTGAGGAGGCAACGTAAAACTGAAGGGTACTTCCCTCTTGACCCAATCTGATCCAAGAACACGTAACCCAATTTCTGTATTAAAAAATTGAATAACTGCATCAATCTGAATCGCTTGCGCTTCTTCAGTTGTAATTAGTTCGTTTTCTTGCATAAAGTAGAGTTGTTTTTCAATAGACTCTCTTGAAGGTTTTACAGATAAATCAACATGTTGCATGACCTTATGCATGGCTGTTCCTTTTTCTGCCGGTGTCAACTTCTTCATTTGCATAAACTTTGGCCGCGAAGTAATTGGCTTTTTAAAAGGTCGTATAAATGACACATCACTATATTCATCTCTCAATTCCCTTAACCTTTTAATCTCGGTAACCGATTGTTTGCTACGGTGAACCGTTGCAGGTAAATATTCATATTGCCACTTTAATTGACTGGCAATTTTTTCTTTATATTGCGATTCAACTGGAACCGGTTTTCCTTTTTTAACAAAATTTAATAAATCCTCGTCTCTATCTTCCTCTACTTCAGCCTTCGTCAACATTTGATTCGAAACCCAATCCATTTTCCAAAGGGAAGGATGTTCATAGATTTCTTGTATCGTTTCATTTTTCATTTCGACAGGTGATAAACGTAAATTTGCAGCATCACGGTGACGAATTAAAGCAGGTCCTACCCAATCTAAGTAACTTTTACCTTTCATTCGATCAAAATCACTAAGTAGCCAGTTCATCTCTGATAAATGTTTTTGCCATTTTTCAAGAAGTTTCTCCTTATTTTTCGTAGACCCAACTAAGTATAGTTTCTCTTTCGCCCGAGTTAATGCTACATATAAAACTCGCATTTCTTCCGCTATGAGTTCTAATCGTTTCTTCCGGACAAAGGCCATGTGAATCAATGATGGATAAGTAATCTGTTTTTCAGGATCGATGTAATTGATAGCAAGCCCGAAGGCTTTATCAAATAAATAATTTTTTCGTAAATCCATCATATTAAACTGTCTTCCCATACCAGCAACAAATACTACCGGAAATTCTAAACCTTTACTTTTATGAATGGTCATGATTCTGACAACATCTTCATTTTCTCCTAATGAACGAGCAACACCTAAATCTTCCCCTCGGTCTTGCATGCGCTCAATAAAACGCAAGAATCGGAACAAACCGCGAAAAGAAGTCGATTCATATTGACGAGCACGATCATAAAGTGCTCGTAAATTTGCTTGACGTTGTTTACCACCTGGTAATCCTCCAACATAGTCATAAAACTTCGTATCACGATACAATTGCCATATCAATTCAGAGAGTGATCCAGATCGAGCTTGTGTACGCCAGTCATTTAATTGTTGTAAAAATAAATCCAGTTTTTGTTGAATCTCTTCTTCTATTTCCGATTGTACACGGAGCTGATGGAACTTTTTAACCGCGTCATAATAACTTGTCTTCTTCGCGTAAATCCGAATTTTAGCAAGTTGCTCTTCATTTAAACCAATAATCGGTGAACGAAGTACAGAAACAAGTGGAATATCTTGGTACGGATTATCAATCACCTTTAATAAAGCAAGCATTGTCGATACTTCCGCCGCTTCAAAATAACCGGTCGATATATCAGCATAAACCGGAATATTTTCATCTTTACAAGCTTCCATAAACTGAGGAGCCCATTGAAAGGAACGGAATAAGATAACGATATCTTGATATTGGATCGGTCGATAACTTTTTTTCTTGGTATCATAAACTTTTACCTTTGAATCAATTAATTCCCTTATTTTACGTGCAACATAAATGGATTCCAATTCCGATTGTTCGAGCTCTTCTGATGTAAAGGCATCACTATCATGGAAAGCATCTTCTTCTTCATCCCAGCTATCTTGTCCGCCTTTTGCTTCTTCTTTGTGAATTATGGCAAATTCGATTGGATATGTTTGATCTTGCGGATAATCCGCACCTAGTTTTAATTCTGCTGCTTCATCATATTCAATTTCACCAACCGTTTTTCCCATAATTTGTTTAAAAATGAAGTTCGTTCCGTCAAGTACTTCTTTCCGACTACGGAAATTCTTTGATAAGTCGATTCGTAAACCGGTATTTTTCCCGTCTAATGAAAAACGTAAATATTTATCTAAGAAAAGATTTGGTTCGGCAAGGCGGAACCGGTAAATCGACTGCTTTACATCACCGACCATAAATAAATTTCCTTCCGCTTCAGAAGGCTTTTTCACTAATTGTAGAATGGATTCTTGAACCATATTCGTGTCTTGGTATTCGTCGATAAATACTTCTTTAAATTGTTTTTGATAACTTAATGCTGCCTCTGTCGGTAGAAGTTCCCCCTTTTCATTAGGAGTCGCTAATATTTGTAAAGCATAATGTTCTAAATCAGAGAAGTCAACAAGCCCCTTTTCCTTCTTTAATTGGGAAAATTTTTGAGAAAAACGACGGACAAGCTCCACTAAAGTTGAAATAGGTTCTTTCATTTTTTGTAAATCTTGAATATAAGTTGCTGGCTTCCTCGAAAACAGTTCATCTTTTAACTTACTAATGATTTTTTTACCTTGTTCCCGTAATGTTTTTGATTTTTCTATGAGTTCTGTGTCATATTCATCACCGCGACATGGTTTTAACCTTGAAAAGGAGACGTTTTGAAAAGTATCATATAATACTTGGAACGAGTCATCTTTTGCTCGTAATAATTCATCTACAAGTTCAATATCATTTTCAAAATTCTCTGCCCGCTTATCTGGTCCACCAGGCATCTTTGTTAATTCTAATGCTTCTTCAAAAAGACGTTTAGCCTCGTGTAACTGAAGTTGTAAATCATACAAAAGCGGTTCTATAAACGGTAGGTTCTCCACGTTTTGACTGTCTTTAATGTCGTACATATCAATTAAGCTGTCCAACCAGCGATCTGGATTGGGATTGGCCCGCGAAAATTCAAATAGTTGTAAAATTAATTTTTGTAACTCATCATCGGTACGGTCATTCGTAAACATATCAACGACTTTGAAAAACGGCTCATTACTCTTTTTACCGTATTCTTCTTCAAGAAGACTTTCAATCGCTTCATCTTTAAGCAACATGCCTTCTGTCTCTTCCATTAGTCGAAAACCAGGGTCTATATCGATTAAATAATAATATTTCCTTACAACATCTAAACAAAAGGAATGTAGTGTGGAAATAGATGCATGATTCAACAAGCTTAGCTGACGGCGCAAATGATTGGAATACGGATTTTTCTTAATCTCTTTTTCTAGCGCTACACCGATTCGATGACGCATCTCAGCTGCCGATGCATTTGTAAAAGTCGCCACTAGCAGTTCATCTACATTGACAGGATTTGTTTCACTCGTAATTTTTTCTATAATTCTTTCAACAAGGACAGCTGTTTTCCCTGAACCTGCTGCCGCGGCCACTAATATATCTTTTCCACTCGCGTGAATGGCTTTCCATTGGTCATCCGTCCAAGTAACATCTTTCGGTTTTGTTGGAATGTTCATGATCTAACAGCTCCCTTCACCCGCTCTAACGCCTCACCCGGTTTTAATTTTGGAAGAATACGATAATCATTTTCTTTTAAGCTTGTATCAAATTGACAGATAGATTTAAACGGACAAAACGCACAAGCTGTTTTATCGCCAAGCTTATACGGCGCAATATCAACATCACCTTCGACTATTCGATTTCCGGTTTCGACAAATTTTTGTTCAACAAATGTACGTAAGTCAGTAAATTCCTCTTTCGTTGCCACCTTCGATCGTGCAGTTAACGTCCCATCTCTTTTTAAACCCGCCGATATAATTTTTGACTCGCCAGAATCCAACGTTTCATCCATCAACCGGACAACACCTGGGTCTGAAAGGATAAGTCCTTTCATCTTAAATTCTTTGAAAATCAATTCTTCTATTTCATCTAAAGTAAGCAATTTTTTACTTTTTATAATCGGATTATGAATATGAAAGTATAAGACACCTGCCGGGTCTGCTTTTGTTCCAACTAATTTGTCTGAATAACGAATTAAAATATCAAGGTATGTAAGCATTTGTAATGCTAAACCATAATAAACTTCCCCAATATCTAAGTCGCGTCGGCTGGATTTATAATCTACAACACGTAAGAAAACCCCATTCTCGTTTTCAGCCTTATCTACCCTGTCGATACGGCCGACCAGTTGCATTTTCATCCCATTTTTTAATTCAAACTGGATTGGAGGAAGATCTCCTTTCGGTCCAAAGGTCATTTCCAGCTTATAAGGGACAAATTGACTCGATTTTGCATGTTTTTCAATCACTTCCGTTGCACGTAAGATGACTTTTTCTAACTTCCGCTTAATATATTGATAGCGATTGGTGCTCAACAAAATCTCATTTTGCAGTTTAGGTGATAAAAACTCGACCGCTTCCATTACTAAATGGCGAATTTGCTTCTTAGTTAATTCACCCCATACAAGATTTTCTTCATTCACTTTATCGCCAATAAATTTTAATGCTCCATGGAACATCTCACCAATATCCGGTGCCTCAAGTCGGTAAACTGGTCGTTCTTGTAAATGAAGACCATAGGATAAAAAGTGAGCATAAGCACAACTATTAAATTTTTCCATACGGGAAATACTACCTTGAAGTGTCTCACCGTATAAGTCTTTCACCGTATCATCAGAAAGTTTTTCAGCCTTATTTTCAAAAAACAAACTTGATAACACGTTTTTCACTTGATAGTGTTGCGTACTTTCAATAAGCAGATTATAACTGTCCCACCAAATTTTTTCTATCGGATATTTTCGTTTGTAACCCTGTAGTTGATAAGTAACATGGGTTAATGCTTGATCCCAATTTAGTAAGTATTCGAGTTGATCCTGAACTTTTAATTCCATCGGATCATTCCCTAACGACAAATGGAAGCTTTTCGGAAACATTTCTTTCAATCGCTTAATATATGGGGAAGGCATTAATGCATTTCCTTCTTCATTGGCGATCGGGTAAGAAATAAATAACATTTCAGACGGTGTCGTAAAGGCTTTATAGGCTATAAATTCTTCATCTAATAGTCGATCTTTACTTGTTGGAGCGATGACAAAACCAGAAGATATTAAGTTTTCCCGCTCCTTATCCGTTAAAATCCCTTGATCTTTAAACTTCATTGGCAACACATCATCGTTTAAGCCAATGACAAAAGCAACCTTTACATCTCCTAATCGGGATAGTTCTAAATCCGCCACAATTACTTGGTCAATGGCTGGCGGTACGATCGAAAATTCTAATGATTCGAGACCGGCTTCTATAATTTCTGCAAACTCTTTCAAAGTAACTTTTTCATTTCCCAAGATCTCCACATACTGATCAAGTAAATTCAACACTTCATTCCATGCTTGTTCATGCTCACGCGCACTCATAAGATTTCCAGATTTTTCAGCTTGTAATTGTAGTTTTTCTAATTTTGCTGGTACTTCTAATTCCTCTAATAATTGAAAAAGTGCAATACACATTTCTCGGCCATTAGTTGCCCGTTTCAACCTTCTTGCTAAACGCAAGATTGGCGCAGAAATCATTAAGCGTGACTCATTTAATTCTTGTTCCAAATTCCTCTCTTCATCGGTTTGCGGAAAATCAAAGTCCAGTCCCCGAAATCTCCGATATTGCCACCTGTCTTTTTTCGTCCATTTTTCTCCTTGTACACCATAGGCTAAACAATAATTTTCTAGCCTGTCCATTCTTTCCCGTAATTCCTGAATATTACCGTCTAACGGAAATAATAAATCCGTTTTAACCGCACGGAAAATTGGATCATAACGCCAATAGTTTGTAATAATTTCAAGACTCGAACGAATGAGCTCAATCACTGGATGGTTCAGCATTGAACGCTTTTGATCAATATGATATGGAATCTCAAAATCTGAAAAAATCGTATCAAATAAATCTTGATAATTTTCCCCATTTCTAACGAGAATTGCAATATCTTTATAACGATAACCATGGTCACGAACGAGTGATTTTATTTTTCGACCAATTCCTTCAATTTCTGCCCGTAAGTTCGCTGCTTCCGCAAAGTATATATTCGTTTCTCCTTCATATGGAATTGCTGGTACTTGTTCAAAGTTTTTTTCTAAATAAGCCAGTGAAGGATGATTGAAACGTTGTTGTTCTTCAAAAACAGTATTGTCTTCAATTAAAATTCCATTCACTCTAGCAATCTCAACAATCGTTGCATAAGTTTCTGCTGTCATGCGGAATAGACTAAAATCATCAGGCAGTATACTTTCATAAGGTCTGTCACAGTTTAATGCAATCGTTACGTTTGCACATGTTTTTAATAGTTGTTCAATGACCATATACTCCTGTGGTGTAAAACTATGGAAGCCATCAATATATATTTCTGCATTTTTTAAAGCTTCGGAATGCGGGATCTTTTCAGCTAGCAATCTTAAATAATCTTCCGAAGCTAAATATTTGCTTTGAATAGCTTGTTCAACCTTTTCATAAATCAAGCCTAAATCATGGATTTTCGCACGTAATGTCGGGTCACCTTCAATTTGATTTTTATGGGCAAACAGTTCCTCTTCCGTAATGCAATATCGTTTAAATTCACTGACCATAGCTTCAACATGCTCAACAAAACCAAATTTATCGGCTGTTTGTTTAAACACTTCTAATTGGTCTTTATTTTCATAAATAATTTTGCGGATAAGCATTTGAATTCCTGTTGAGTTTATATGGAGACGTCCAATACCACCCACTTCTTGCAAGATTCTCCAAGCAAGACGTGGAAAGCTATACACTTGAAGACGTATCATCCCTTTTACTGCCGGGTCGGATACAATTTTATATTCAGAAAGGAACGTCATTTGATCTGGAACGATATAAATCATCATAGGACCCGTTGGATCCTTTGTTAATTCTCTCTTCATTTCCTCAATTAAAAAAGTCGTTTTACCACTACCAGATCGTCCTAAAACAAATCGGAGTGCCATTTTTTTCCTCCTCTCAAAAAAAAACGAAAGTCCATACGTTTATTATATTTATTTTAACATAGGCGAATGTAGATTCGGTAAAAGAAAGGTTGGAAATTAATGTCGTTTTGTTACTCCTGCTGTTTATAGGAATAGTTCACCCATATTGAGATCTGTTCATAGTTACAGGAATCTCCATTTATAAAGGGGGAATGACAGACATTTCAGCCTCACCCCTTTCCAAATTTTAAAAACTGAAATCCTACCTTAACGGACGCAAATTTCCATAAAACAAAATTTTCTTTATATGTCACCGTTTCAACTTTTGAATAGCCTAATAAAGAGGTGATGAACATGACTAATAAAAATCAACTTGCAGGGATTTTGTTAGTTGTAATTGGAATTATGGTTACCTGTAACATTTATTCATTAATTCCGCTCTATCCAGCAATTTCTACAGAGTTTAATATTCTAAAGCAGGATGTAGCTTTAGGTAGCACTTTATTTACGTTGTTTTACGCCTGTGGACTACTCGTTTTTGGTCCACTTTCTGACATCTTTGGTCGCAAACAAATGATTACATTCGGCTTGGCCATTTCTGCTGTCACTACGTATTTCGTCTCTCTTGCATTTAATCCTATTTCCCTATATTTTTTTCGTTCACTTCAAGGGTTTACTCTAGCCAGCTTTGCACCAGTAGCTTTTAGTTACACCTTTGACATTTATACAGACAAATCAAGGACACTTTGGATTGCACTTATTAATGCAGGTTTTTTGGCTGCAGGAATCATCGGACAACTTTTCAGCGCTTGGATCGTCCTCACTTGGAACTGGTCCACTACTTATATACTTTTCAGCACAATATACTTTGTCTTATTTTTAAGCGCACTTATTATATTGCCTAAAACAAAACAATCACTTCAACACGAAACATTAAAAAAGCGCTTGCATGGATTAATAAAAGCATTGATAAACCCGGTACTATTCCCTTTGTATTTCATTGTTATTACCGTGCTCTTTTCTTTTGTTGCCTTTTATGAAGCTTTTAGTTATCAATCTGCCGAAGCAGATAACCAGTTATTCTGGATCCGTACCATTGGCATTTCAGGTGTTGTATTATCAATCTTCACCGGAAAACTGATTGCTCGCTTTACAGCTATAATGACATTGAAACTTGGGATTACGCTCATTTGGTGGTCAATATTTTTTCTTCTATTTTTAGACTCCGTTTATAGCATCGGATTCCTCTCTATCATTTTTGTCGGGGGAGTTTCTCTTTTAATTCCTACCATCATTCATTTTATTGGAGAAAAAAGTGGTCACTTAAGAGGAAAAGCAATTGCGCTATATTCGTTTATTTTATTAATTGGCGCAAGTTTAGGGTCAGCCATTGCATCAATATTTTCGTATAAAGTTGTGTTAACCGTTATTTTAGTTTGTTACATCATAAATTATGTGCTTAGTCGTTTCGTCATTCAAAAAAGAAAATAAAAAGCGCTTAATCAATTATAAAATTGAAAAAGCACTTGTTCATTATTCTCTCATCTTTTCTTTTATCTGGGTTTCCGACTCAACTTTTTTGTTAATATAAATTTCAACTCTTTTTCCAACATACCAGAGGATAAAAATTAATACCATAACAAGAAGTGTCCGTGCAGGATTATGTATGAGAGCTGGAATATCATGCCCAATATAGCTGACGACAAAAATCATGACCATTTTACCTGTTGTAACTGCTAATCCATATTGATAAATCGATATTTTTGACAAACCTGCCACAATATTAACTACCGCCGAAGGAGTAAAAGGAAAACAAAGAATTAAAAATAGTGGACCAAAACCACGTCGATCGACCCAATCAACTAATTTTTTTACACGCCTATGCTCACTTACAAAAGTCATAAATCGCTTCCGACCAAATCTACGAATAACAGAAAAAACAAGCATTGCACCGACCACTGCACCGAGCCACGAAACAAGAAAACCAACACCGAGACCGTATGCATTTGCATTAACAGTGACGAAAACGATTAACGGCAAAAACGGTAAGAAAGCTTCAATCATAGGTAAAAAGATACCAGGCAATATTCCGAAGGAACGATAGCCTTCTAGCAATTCCATTAAATTTTCTTCTGTAAAAAACGCTTGGACTTCTGTTAATTCCATATATATTCCCCTTTAAAACGAAACGTGGCGGATCAGGTTGATCAAAAACTTTTTAAACTCAATAATAATAAAAATTATATCATAAATCCTTTGTTTATTTAAAATTCCTATTCAAAACCACATAAAATCCATTATTCCATGAATTGGTCTGCTATTTGATTTTCATACAAAAAGCTAGAGCGAGTCACCTCATTTACCATTTGTGGCGATTATGCCTCTAGCTTTCAGGCTTTTACAGGAAATAGGAATAAATAAGATTTGATTTTATCAAATTCATCATATAATATAATTATAGAAAAATAAGAACATCTGTTCGTTGTTGGAGGGGTTCGCATTGACAAGAATTCCATCTGAAAGTAGAGATTTATTGGAAAAGGCAATTTATTATCCAATGTTAATTAAAGTTTTAGAACGAGATTTACAGGTTGTGAATAACAGTCCATTTAAATTAAAAAATCCATATAAAACTTTAATTGAAAAAACTCTTTCCACTGTTCATCAACAATTGTACGAAGTGAAAAGGGAGTTAAAAAGGCAAGGCATGAAAGTTCAAGAAGTGAAAAGGGATGAAACATTCACTACCTTCCTTTTCCTATACAAGGGTTACGAGGAGTATCATAGTTATTTTAATCCAAGGCTACGCAATTATGTTGAGGAATTATTGTCCTATTATTTATTCAAACGTTTTGAAGATGATCGTTGAGATAAAATCGGTTGCTTTGAAAAAACGTCATACTGGGATCTTTGCTCCAGTGCCTCCACTTCACTATAGCGTGTTTCCGTGAACAATGTTGTATTCCAACTAAGGTTCGATCTTTGTTCCATTTTTGTTCGTAACAACGCTGTTCTTAGCATTTGATTCTCGAAAGAGCGATATGAAATAGGAACTTCAATAACTTGTTTATTACTAAAAACAACTTCCGTATGTTTTTTATCAATTCTCTGATAAAGCAATACATGTTCATGTGAAATCCAATAACAATGTTGTTGATTTGGAGATGCAGTTGGAAATATATAAATGGACTGAACCGGTTCAATAACAATAGGTGATTTATGAGTAACACCAATTAAATTCTTCGTTCCTTCCTTTCTACCCTCATAACTGGAAGCGTAATATTCACAACTCTTCTTTATCACTTCTATCGGTCGAAAAGGAACGATAAATTCATCATTCGTTTTCATGATTTTAGAATATATTTTACTTCCATATTTGATTGGAACAACTGCCATGACGAAAGCATCAAATTCATACTCATCAAACAACTTTTTGTTTTTTTCCGACAAATCTCTCCCTCCATATCCGAATATTCTACAAATTATGACTTTTGAACTAATTATAACAAATAATCGGATTATTGTCACTTGAATTCCATGATCATTCTTTTTTTAAAAACAATTTTTTCAGAACATTGAGATAATTTAGTTGAGTTTTTCAGTGATTGTTAATATAATATTAATACATCTTTTCAGGTCGCAGGTGTCAGGTAAAAAAGGAAGGAGGAACAGCATTTGAAAAAAGATAATTCCTATGCAGAGTTAACAAAGGCATATGCGAGGGCTAATAAACGAGAAAAATTTGTTCAATCCATTTATATTGATCTTTTAATTCAAGAAGCGTTATTAAAAGAAAAACGGAATCAAATTAAAAGGGACATTGATCAGGCAATCGACCAACATGATAAAAAGTCTTTTATGAAACTATCACAAAAGCTCATTGAAATTGAACAGCAATTAAATGCATAACCTTTGGGGTTCCATTGATAACTGCTGCTTAGCAGTTTTTTTCTGAGTTCATGTCATAAAAAAAGCCCATCATTGGACGGGCAAAAATAATCTCTACTGTGAAATCCTTTTATTCCTCAATTGAAACACGCAATTTAATCACCATATCTTTCTGCCATTTGAATTCTTTCCAACATTGTAGGATGACCATAACGAAACCATTTCACTAAAGTAGGTGGATTTACTTGACTTAATCCCGTTTTTGTCAATTTTTGAAACGTTGAAACGGCTGCATCATTATTTTTAGTCAATTCCATTGCATAGAGATCTGCACGCATTTCCATTTGTCTTGAAACCACATTTGAAATCGGGCTTGTCGCAAAAGTAAGTACAGAAACGATTAATAAGATGAGTGGCAATGACGCAAGATTGTTCATTGATGAGATATGCAACAATTTACCAAATTTTTTTATAACCTTTTTAGCTAACTTGGCTACAACGAACAATAAAAGAAATAATAAACTTAAATAACCTGTTATTCCAAAATAAATATGTTTTTCCACATAATGGGCCATCTCATGGGCCATGATAAATAATATTTCATCCTCATTTAATTTTTCCAATGTTGTATCATACAAAACAATTCGTGAATTAGAACCGACACCTGTCACATACGCATTTAAAGCATTCGTTTTTTCCGACATATTTACTTCATATACATGTTCAGACGGAATTCCTGCCGTTTCCGCAAGAGATAAAATCTTTTCTTCTAACGACTTATTTTTTATCTCATAAAAGTCATTGAATAACGGGTCAATAACAACCGGCTGAATGAACATTAAAAATACGACAAATGGAATTGCTAAAAACCACGTATACAACCACCAACGATTTTCACTTTTTCTTATCAACCAATATAGAACCGATACAACGATAAATAATAGAAACCAATCCAACCAAAAGTTAATAAGAAGATCACGCATCCAGTCATGAAAACTTTGGGTTGAAATCCCGTAATTTTTTGACAAAGTATAACGAAAGAATTTAAGTGGGTAAAAAAAGATGAAAGTTAAAAACGATAAACAGAAAGTAAAAATCGCATTATGTATGAGAGTGAACGGAGTTGTACGATTTGCCCATTTTTCAAACAAATTTCCTATGCCGAACAACAAAATGAGTAAATAAAAAAACCATTCAAACGGGACTTCAATGAAAAATAAGAAATTACGAACAGTGGAATATTGTTCCGATAACACAATTTCATGAGCAGTTAAGAACCTTTCTGGATCAACACTGGTCCCCTTTAACTCAGCAGGGATTGTATCTGTGTGGAAAATAAACAAATAAAAATAAATACAGGCGATAAAAATTCCATATGTCACCAGGAAAGAAACAATAATCTTTTTTCTCAATTTCCCCTCCCCTTTTGAGTGAAAAGTTTAAACAAGCTATTCTTAATTTATGCTAGCTTAGTCGGAAATATTTTCAAAAATAGATGGATACACCTGTAAGCACTAGTATTGCCCCAATCACAACAAAGATCACATTTACTCCTGTATAGGCAATAAAAAAAGCAACAACCGCACCTAAAAGCCCGTACCAAAAATCATTTTGAATAAAAAATACACCCGGAAAAATTAATGCCCCTAAAATGGCATAAGGAACATTTTTTAATACACCTTGTATAAATGACGGTAATTTTAATTTTTCTAAAAAGACAAGGGGAATCATACGTGGAAGATAAGTGACAATTCCCATTCCTACGATCATCCAGACAATGGAACTATTCATTTGTTAGATTTCCTCCCGTCTTTTTTCGGATAACTTCAACACATTCCATTAACGTAGCAGAAATTAGTGTTGAACAAACAATAGCCCAACCTGAAGACAATAATTGAAATAGCACAAAAAAACTATTGAAAACAGCGGCAAGAAGCGCTAAAAAGACAACTTTCCAACTTCCTTTCATCGACGGAACAAGAAGACCGATAAACATAGCGTATAAGGCAATGGACATCCCCTCTTGGAACACATCCGGTAATCCAGCACCGATGATATGCCCGACTCCTGAAAAACAAACCCAACTGCTGTAGGCAATAAGTACTAACCCAAATATATAGCCTGTCGTTAATTTTTCCTTTTGAACGGCAGCAACCGAAAATGTTTCATCTGTTATCCCAAAGGCATAAAGGGCCTTTTTCCATGATCGCTCCTTAACAACTTTTTCATTTAATGAAGCCGTCATTAACATATGACGAATATTCACAATAAATGTTGTAAAGATAATTTCAAACATACTAATTTGTTTTGCAATCATATCAAGTGCCATATATTGTGATGCACCAGCATAAACAATCATACTCATAAGTAAAGTTTCACCAAGAGAAAGTCCCGTAGCTTTTGCTAAAAATCCGTATGTAATGGCAATCGGCATGTAACCAATTGCAATCGATAAACCACCATGTAACCCTTGTTTAAATTGACTAATCGGTTTACCGATTACACTCGTTTGCAAGTATACCTCCCCCTTTTGTTTTTGAAACCTAACAAATTATATATAATTTTCATTATAATGAAACACTTTTATTTTTTAAATGGATAAAGCTTATTTTTTTAAAAAAAAGCCTGCATCACATTGTGATGCAGACCTAAAAAATTAATAAACTAAATGAATGAAATCTTCCTTTTCAATATTTCCGAAATAATGTTGAATATTAACATCTTTCAACGCTTCGATAATCGCAGCCTTCTCGTAACGAACACCTTTTAATTTGTTTTCAATATCCGCTATTTCGCCCCAGCCGAAGAAGTCACCGAAAATTTTTACATCTTCAATCACCCCTCTGTTCACATTTAGGCGAACATCAATCGTTCCAACTGGAAAACGATGGGAGTTTGAAATATTTGCTTTCGGTGATTTACCAAAATTCCATTCCCATGTTTGATATTTGTTTTTCGAAATTTCTTCTATTTGTTTCCAATCTTCATCTGTTAAAACATATTCCTGAACATCTAAACCTTGTTCTTCAAACACACTTTTCAAAATATATTGTTTAAATTCTTCAACGGTCATGTCTTGATTAATATAATCTTTAATATTTCCTACACGGGCGCGTACAGATTTTACACCTTTTGATTCAATTTTTTCTTTTTTCGGTTTTAATGCTTTACTTACACTGTCTAAATCGACATTTAACATAAGCGTACCATGTGTATACATCCTTCCGCCTGTCGCATATTGAGCAGTACCTGATACTTTTTTTCCATCAATTTCAATATCATTACGACCCATTAGCTGTGCGTTAGCACCTAATTTGCGGAGTGCATTAATAACAGGTTGTGTGAATTTTTTAAAGTTTTCTTGAATGCTGTTTCCTTCATCTTTTGTGATAAAGCTATAATTTAAATTTTCTAAATCATGATAAACTGCACCGCCACCTGACATTCGACGTACAACGATAATATCATTTTCCTCAACAAACTTCGTATTAATTTCTTCAATCGTATTTTGGTTACGACCAATAATGATCGATGGTTGATTTATGTAAAACAATAAATAGGATTCATTTATATCTAGATTTTTTAAAATATGTTCTTCAATGGCTAGATTCACCCGCGGATCTGTTATCCCTTTATTATCAACGTATAACATATGTTACCTCCTGTCTATCCTTATAAATTCCATACATCTCCCATTTTAGCTAGATGAATTGGACCATCATAGTGCTCACCAGCTTCCGTAACCAGTTGTTGCAAGTCACCAAATTGCGGAAGATGTGTTAAAATGAGCTGTTTCACATTTGCTTCATGGGCTAATTTACCTACTTCAAAACTGTTCATATGACCAGCGTTTTCCCCATTCATATTACCATAAAAATTACATTCCGACAAAAGTAAGTCAGCATTACGACAAAATTCAACAAACGATGGTTGATAAGCACTATCTGCCGTAAATACAAATACTGCATCGTTTGCTTCAATTCGAAATGCATAACATGGAACGGGATGCTTCGTTTTTAAAAAATGAATAGTAAATGGTCCTATTTGAAGTACCTTATCCGGATCATAGGCTATTCCTTTTGTATAATTACTAAAAGTTAATTTCGAAAAGCCCTCCTCATCAAACGTATGACCATAGATCGGCAACGTTTTTCTCAAATCAATAAGATAACTTTTTACTAATAAAGCGTGTTGTAATACACCGATATCTGCAATGTGATCAGTATGATAATGACTTATGAGAACAGCATCAAGTTTTTCTGGCTGGACATAATTTTGCATTTTTGACAATACACCACTGCCACAATCAATCAACAACTTAAATCCATTATGTTCAAGTAAATATCCGCTACTCGCCTCATTTACTTTCGGATATGCACCCCAAAGTCCAATGATTGTTAATTTCACGATTGATCCTCCTCTAAACTTTCATATTTCAAAAATTACTATACTAAATGTATCCACCAATTTCATTTTTTATTTTTGTTTTAAAACAGAGGTTGCGAAAATCGATGTGTTGTAATACAATATTGTTATAGAACAAAGGGTTTTATTTATTAAATGTTACAAAACAGAGGGGGAGTTTAAAATGATTCAAAGTATTGTAGAATTTTTTAAAAACTTACCTGCTAAACATTGTCAACATTGTGGAGAACAAATTGAAGAGCAGGCAGAATGCTACGGAAACGTTTGTCATCAATGCATCGGATTAAAAGATTTAAATTCATAAATTGATTGAACGAATGTTAATCCCAAGTTTTTCGTAAAGCAATCATTACCCCATCCTCATTTGTGATCCTGTGTCATGTAACAATAAAAGCTGTCTAAAAGAGAGTTTTTGGATTGTTCTCTCCTTTAGACAGCTTTATTATGATATTAATTTAATTTTTTTAACACAACTTCACATAACGCTTCAATAAATTCAGCATGGTCATTCGGCATTTCTGGACGATAATAGTTCGCACCAATCTCTTCACAAACAATGCGGCATTCAACATCATTGTCATATAACACTTCTAAATGGTCTGCCACAAATCCGACTGGGCAATAGACAAAGGCTTTGTATCCTTTTTCTTTATGTAATTCTCTCGTTAAATCTTGTACATCTGGACCTAACCAAGGATCTGGCGTTTGTCCCTCACTTTGCCAACCAATTGCATATTCTTTTATACCGGCTTTTTCAGCGATTAGTCTCGCTGTTTCTGATAATTGTTCTGCATACGGATCCCCGTGTTGTAAAATCTTTTCTGGTAAGCTATGGGCAGAAAAGATCACACAAGCATTCTTTTGATCATCCTCTGGCATGTGTTCAAACACGGTATGAATCTGTTTTACCCAATAGTCAATAAATTTAGGCTCATCATACCAGTGGTCGACGGAAGTAATTTGAATTCCATATTGATCGGCCGTTTTTTGTGCACGCTCATTATAACTTTTAATACTAAAGGTCGAATAATGAGGTGCTAAGACAATACTGATCGCTTCTTGAATACCTGCTTTACTCATATCCTTTACTGCATCTTCAATGAAAGGATGGATATGTTTTAAACCGATGAATAGCTCAAACTCGTATTCGTCTTGAATTTCGTTCAGTTTTTCTGTTAGTTTCTTCGCTTGAGAATTAGTGATTTCCGCTAAAGGAGAAATTCCGCCAATGGCCGCATACCGATTTTTTAAATCTTGAAGATGTTCATCGGCTGGTCGTCTTCCATGACGAATATGCGTATAATACGGCTCAATATCTTCTTCTGTATATGGTGTTCCATAAGCCATCACTAATAATCCTAATTTCTTTTTCGTCATTTCATTTCACCTCAAATACTAGACTTTTCATTCTTTGTATAATCATGTACAAATGCTGTAAGACGTTTCAATGTATCGGGATTAACATCTGGAAACACACCATGTCCTAAATTAAAGATATGACTAGGTTGTGCCAAACCTTGATCTAATATTTCTTTTGCCCGTTTTTCTATTTGCTCCCATGGAGCCATTAATAGTGAAGGATCGAGATTGCCTTGCAACGTTTTTGTCACACCTAATGTACGAGCTTCCTTAATTTCCATACGCCAATCAAGACCAATTACATCTACTGGCAAATCGTTCCATTCATTTATTAAATGACTTGCACCAACTCCAAACATAATAAGTGGGACATTCTCTTCTTTTAATGTAGAAAAAATACGATGCATCGTTGGTTTAATATACTTTTGGTAATCTGTGACATTCAGTGCGCCTACCCAAGAGTCAAAAATTTGGATCGCCTTTGCACCAGCTTTAATTTGTGCTTTCACATATTCGATGGTCATCGTACCTAACTTTTCCATTAGTAATTGCCACGCTAAAGGTTCGCCATACATAAAGGCCTTTGTTTTGTGATAATTTTTCGAAGGTCCACCTTCAATCATATAACTGGCCAATGTAAAAGGAGCTCCTGCAAATCCAATTAATGGGACCGATAATTGTTCATTTGTAAGGAGACGAATCGTATCTAAAACATAGGGAATATCGTCTTCTGGATGAATTTCTCCTAAACGTTCTACGTCTTGATAAGAACGAATAGGGTTTTCAATGACCGGGCCAATACCGGCTTTAATTTCAACATTTACACCTAAGGATGGCAGCGGCGTCATAATATCTTTATACAAAATGGCTGCATCTACATCATATTGTTCAACAGGTAATCTTGTCACATAAGCACAAAGCTCAGGTTGATGCGTAATTTCAAACAAAGAATATTTTTCTTTTAACTTTCGATACTCCGGTTGTGAACGCCCCGCTTGACGCATATACCATACAGGTGTGTAGGACGTTTTTTCTCCGCGTGCCGCTTTTAAAAACGTGTCATTAAAGGCTTTCGTCATGGAAACTGTTCCACCTTTCGCTGCTATGTATATTCTCAATTAAATAGAACTAATTGATTAAATTAGAATATTTGTGAACAAATAATCATTATAAAAATACACATATTTACTATAACTTTTCTATGAAAAAATGTACATATATGTGCAGAAAATGTCATAAATTTGCCATTTTATCCGAAGCACTTTCGATTAATTCTTGTCCACCTCATCCTGCTGCTTAAATAATTGTAAACTCTTACAAACAAAAACAAAAATTAAAATAATTATATTTTAAAAATCATTCTAATCAAATGGCTATAATATAATATAAACTCAAATATGAATCTATTGTACAATAGATATATAAAATTATACATTTTAAACACTTTACATGAGGTGATCAAGTTGACCTATGCTTTTATTACAACTGGTACGAAAGATTTTATGCTGACTTTGTTAAAGAAATTTTCAACAGAAAATTTAAAATTTTTGCGACATCGAGATCACGCTTTACTTTATCATGAAACAACGAAAAAAACGATTTTTCAAGCACCGAGAAGATATGAAATCATCGAAAAAACTGGAGAGTTTCCTGATAAAGGTTTAGCAGTTTTACATTATATTCCAGTAGTCGATGAATTCCGCCCGGTTTTTGAATATCGAATGAAAAATAGACCAAAACACTTAAATACAACACCAGCATTTTTAACTTCACGAACATTGCGACCGTTACAATCCAACACGTATTTAATTATAACCTGTTGGGAAAATAGATTGCACTATGAAAGCTCGAAAATAACAGATAAAATTATGGAAAGTTTAGGCGAAGAAAAAAGCATTGAAATTAATCAAGTGAAAATGTACGCGGGGCCATCCTACATACGAGAGTATACAATCGGTATAAAAGATGATACAGAGGAAGCGTAACTTCAATTTGGGGAAGAGATTGATTAGCCCCTCCTTCTACTTGGAGCTCAGTCTATGTATTTTTTAATTTGAGCACCAAAAATTAACTGAACTAGCCATTATTTTTATCTGGTATTTTGTTTGAATTATCATTTTGAATTGCTGCTAGCGCCGAACTAGTAGGTGGGAGATAAAAAGATATTGGAAATGTTTGATATTATTCTAATATTAATTGGAATTATGTTTGTTATTTTTGTTGTTGGGAATTTAAAAAACTTTGATGGAGAAAGAAGGTATGCAAAGAAATGAAAGAATTGTAAAATTTTTGGACTTTTCTAATTGCACTTGGTGTTGTTTTATTGTTTGTCAATGTAGGTCTATATCCTCCAAAAAAACACTTTAATACATGATTGAGTTCCATTACCAAAAAATTGTGTCTTTATATCAGTCTTAGGACTGATTTTTTCATTTTAGTAAACTAAAATTAATTAACGAATGTTTATTTTTAAAAATAATAAACAATTGTTAAAATTTTGAGTTATAATATTTAAAAACAGGAGGGGATGCCATGCTCGAGAGAGGATATGACCTATTGGACCAATACTATGACAAAATGGTTAGCATTCGGAGATATTTGCATCAACATCCAGAATTATCGTTTAAAGAATTTGAAACCGCCAAATATATTGCCAATTTTTACAACGAATTAGGAGTGAATGTTCGCACAAATGTCGGTGGCAATGGTGTCGTTGCACGAATTAAAGGGGGTAAGCCCGGGAAAACAGTCGCATTACGGGCGGATTTCGATGCCTTACCCATTCAAGATGAAAAAGATGTTCCTTATAAATCCACCGTTCCAGGTGTTATGCATGCTTGTGGCCACGACGGTCATACAGCCACATTACTTATACTTGCAAAGGTCATTCATGAATTAAAAGAGGAACTTGCTGGAACTTATATATTCATCCATCAACATGCAGAAGAATACGCTCCAGGTGGGGCCATTTCCATGATTGAGGATGGATGTTTAGATACTGTGGACGTTATATTCGGTACCCACCTTTGGTCTACAGAGCCCGTCGGCCATATTTTATATAGCCCAGGTCCTGTAATGGCTGCTGCCGACCGATTTACTATTACGATTAATGGAAAAGGCGGTCATGGTGGATATCCACATTTCACAAAAGACGCGATTGTAACAGCCAGTCAACTTGTTGTAAATTTACAACAAGTTGTCGCACGACGCGTAGATCCAATAAAAGAAGCCGTTGTCTCAATAGGAAAATTTGTAGCAGATAATGCCTTTAACGTGATTGCCGATAAAGCTGAGTTAGTTGGTACAGTTCGAACTTTTGATGAAGATATAAGGAACCACATCGAAAAAGAAATTGAACGTATTGTAAAAGGCACATGTTTAGCAAATGATTGTGATTATGTATTTCAATATTTCCGCGGCTATCCACCGGTTATAAACCATAAATCAGAAACTGAATTTCTAGCTAATTGCGCAAAGGCAATTCCAAATGTCCAGGAAGTACGCGAAACTGAACCGCGAATGGGTGGCGAGGACTTCGCCTATTATTTACAACATGTAAAAGGTACCTTTTTCTTTACTGGGGCCATGCCAGAAAATGAAAATGCGAGATTTCCTCATCATCACCCGAAATTTGATATTAATGAAAAAGCAATGTTAATTGCAGGCAAAACTTTATATACAGCCGCTATTCAGTATCAAAATAAACATGTTGAGGCTGTCCAGATAGTCTGATTTTGGGATCATTGATAAGTACGTTGGCGGACGCGCATCCAGTGGCATGGATTTAACCACACCTCAAGCGCATTAGCGGGGATTTTCAGCTCTTCTGCCTAACGCTTACGCTCTCGACACAAAAACTTTCGCTGTTCCCGCTGGACTTGCCGCCAACTCTCCTTCCAAAAATCCGCTTTGTATGACTTATTGGACAGCCCGTTTAATAAGCTTTTATATTTTTTAACTGATTAAAGTATCGCATTCGATAAGCATATATTGCTGTTTCACCTAACCGGTCTAGCAGTTTATAATTCGCATAAGCACCAACTGCCGCGCCAATTCCTGGTACTAACTGCAACATCTTCACGATATCGATATAATCTCTATATTCTTGTTGGAATCTTTTCCAATCTAAATCTGTTAACCGCTTTTTTTCTGTGTCCCAGTTTTCAATAATATTTAACGTCTCAATCCGTTTTTCATCGCTTGAAAAAGCTAATTGAAACACCATTAATAAGAAAATCCGTTCTTCTAAATTTTTCAAATCATATTGATAAATCCGAGCAACATCATATAAAAATTTTAACTTAATTGACAAAAGGAGTGGGAAATCAGCTAGACCTAGTAGCAGTCCGCCAGCACCCGTTCCAGCGCCTTCTATTGTTGCTGTTTTTCGATATTTATCTAATTGTTCTTTTATTTTTTCTTCCTTTTCCTCTAATGTAAACATTTCCGGAAATGTTTTTTTAAAAACGAGGTTAGAGCCGGATAAAACTGATTGGACCATTCCTTTAACGGCTTCAGAAAATACTTGATGTACCTTTTCTGGTATCATCGCATTCAATTTGTTTTGAACATTTTTTGACATTCGGCCAAACTTGTTTCCTCTTTTGCGTATTTTTCTTTGCCAATCTAACAGTTCATCATAGGCCTTTTCTTCATATTTCAATCCAATCACCTCGCATAGGTGTGCTAATTTTATCTATATTGCTCCTCCCATTTATGAATACGGCTCTGGCAGAATATATAAACGAAACAATATAAAAATGCCGTTAGCAGGGCAAACAAACCGAAACCTCTCACCCAATCCATTGATGTCATGAATAAAACGGTAAAAAGAATATTTTGGACCCATAAAAGATTTACGAGGATTTTCATAAAAGCTTTTTTTCTTTCCACTTTTGCAACTGGATAAAGATCTGTCCAAATTATCGCTTCATGATGTTTCCATAAACTTAACAACTGGAAGCCGGTTAAATAAAGGAAAAGTACTGCAACCGCATATCCAATATACGATCCTGCTACACCCCAAACGACAAAACTACCGATTATCGTTAGTCTCATAAATAAACCAAAATAATCCCCACTTCGGAAAAAGGTTCTTGAATATAAATATGTATACGTTTGATAATGTGTAACTGATTGTCTACCTAAAAATGGATCAAGCCACTTTCTCCGTTTTACTCGATTTCGTAAATGCGGTACATCAGTAAATAAGTTGGCAAGCTGATAAAAGAAAGCCATTCTTTTTTCTTCATTTTCAATTAGTCTTTCCCAAGGCAATCCATTATTTTTAGCTCTTACTTGATAATATGAACCATAAATAATCAAAATCACGAAACACAACCCAAAAAGCAAATAACTTTCTTTTATAAATAGAAAAACGATGACCCCGTTGAATAAAAAGCGAATGAAAGTATCCCATATAATGGTTTGCCGATCTGCATCAAACTCACAATTCCAACGAATCCACAAGTTAATTCCTCTCATTACAAGGGCTACAACAGCAAATAAGAGAAACTCGCGACCAGTTCCTGTCGTATTAACATAAATCGGTGCTGCAACAAGTAACACCATAAACACCCAGTACGCTTTCCATATATAAGTTAATAAAAATGAACGTCGTAAATATGCTTGTAATTTTGTTTCGATCGGTAGTAAAAAAACTTTATCAGGCTCTTTAAAAAAAGTTATGACTGTACCAGACGTTAAAAGCACCCCGAAGGCTACTCCGAAAATTAGTGCCGTTGGAAAGGACGAATCTAATGCTTCCACCCAATCTTGATAATAGAAGGCTGCTGCACCGAATGCAAAAATAAGCACTAAGACAAAATGATCATTAAACATATAACGACCATAACGCAATATTTCCTTCAATCGTTCATTCGATCTTTGTTTCCATAATTTTACACTATTCATCTGACGTGTCTTCCTTTGTTAATTGAATATAAATTTCATCGAGACTCGCATTATTGAAATGAAATTGGGAACGAAGCTCGTCCATTGAACCTTGTGCCTTAATTTCTCCATTATGTAAAATCACAAACCGATCACAATACTTTTCTGCCGTTGCGAGTATATGAGTGGACATCAATATACCTGCACCTTTCTTTTGTTCTTGTTTCATCAGATCGAGTAGGCTTTGGATCGCCAGCGGGTCAAGACCAACAAACGGTTCGTCAATAATAAATAAATCTGGTTGAACTAAAAATGCTGACATTATCATAACCTTTTGTTTCATCCCTTTAGAAAAATGGGAAGGAAACCATTTTAAACGTTTTTGCATCCGAAATTCCTTTAATAATTTGTCGAGACGTTCTTTATATTGTTTCTCACTTAATCCATAAGCCATTGCTGTCAAATGTAAATGTTCTTCCAATGTTAATTCATCATAAAGAACCGGTGTTTCTGGAATAAATGAAAATTGTTTCCGATATGTGTTTCGATCTTCATGAATCGTCTTTCCATTTATACGAATTTCCCCTTTCTTTGGTTCCATTAATCCAATAATATGTTTAATCGTCGTACTTTTTCCTGCACCATTTAACCCAATAAGTGCAACGATTTCTCCTTTTTCTACTGAAAAACGAATATTTTTTAAAACATTTTTCTTCGTATATCCCCCAGTAAGATTTTCGACTTCCAATAATGGCATAGGTACTCTCCTTTTCTTGAAAATATAGGTGTAGACACGTCGCCTCGCTATTTGGTCATTCGAACATACAATGCTTTTAATATGCTTTGATTAACATATAGTTTAACAAAAAAGGGGGTGAGAAGGAATTTAAAAAACACGAAAAAATTATGTATGATTTTTTTAAATCCGGTTAATATAATTAGCGAAGGGAAATCACCAAACAGTCAAATGGGGTGATTGCGAAAGATGCTTTACTTGTTTTATAAGTAATGCATTCAATAAAACACTTCCAGTCAAATGGGGTGTTAATCGGAGGTCATCAACCGGAAGTTCATAATCATTTATGACGAAACGGGGATGATGAGCTTGAATGCTTTAGTTGACTTAGAAAACCTGTAAGTCGAGTAGCAATGCAACCCGGACAGAAAATTTCCCTTCATACGGGCAAGGCACATGTTTGCGAAAGCATACGTATGCCTTGCCTTCTTTTATTGTACGATCAGCAAAGTTTTACTCTCATAACTTATCGATAATTAGCTTATTCGAAGATTATTCCAGTCGATTTTGTTTTATCCGAGGCAACTATTATTGAAGCCATTTTGAACACCATTTAAAGCGCTTTTGTCCTCTAGAAGCTTTGTCAAAGACATTTCAAGTCTCATTCCACTCCCCTTTTTGTCTTCCAGATACTTGATCGAAAACAAAAAAATACTTCACTCCCTATTGTCCACAAAAGTTCGCCAATTCCCCCTTTTTGTCTATGATACACTTGATTGAAACCCACTCATGCTTTCTCGCAGATCCATCGGATGAAAAGTAAAGACCCAAAAGGAATAATAAAGCGCTACACATATCCTGTTTTACCTAAATGACAGTATGAGTAAAATTATTGTGGGCAAAATTTAACCCCCTCATTTGTTGAGGGAACGTTAGAACGCTCAACAAATGAGGGGGCCACCAAGCGAAAGCGCGGTAGTTAATAAGCAAATAACATGAA